>JARGGA010000220.1 GCA_029210805.1 Candidatus Thorarchaeota archaeon | reverse complement strand
AAGTGGAGCGTTGATTTGAAACAGAAGGTGTCTAGTGTTGATATAGATACGATAATGGCAACTGCTGACGAATTGAATGAGCAAATGAAAGATTTGCCACAATATACGATGTTACTCAATCCATCTGAAATCGACAAATACCTTGTCACCAGCGAGGGTACTGAGATTGAATCATACAATTCATACATCAGAATATTCACACTTCTTACTGCAAAGAGCAAGATAGGCTCAGAGCAACGAATGCTGGATATGACCCAGTGTGGAGGTTGGGAACGCATCAAGGATGCTAAGGTTGTAGAAAACCTTGGAGACGAGGTCATGCGGCTAAAGAAGACTGCAGAAAAAGCAGAGAAGATCGACTATCTAATGGACCAACCTATCGACATGATTGTAGGACCTGAAGTAGCAGGAATCATTGCTCACGAAAATGTTGGACATCCCTCAGAGGGAGACAGAATCAAAGGTCGAGAGGGAGCACAGGCAGGAGAAAGTTTCTGGCGAGACCTCAAGATAGGAGAGTCACGAGTTGGATCAGACATTGTGACTGTAAGCGAAGATCCTACCATTCCAAATACCGGAGGATTCTATGTGTATGACGATGAAGGTGTGAAATCTAGAAAGCGATACCTCATCAAGAATGGCATAATAAATGAGCCGTTACTAAATAGAGAATTTGGAACTAAATTTGGAATGGGTTCGAATGGCTCAGCTCGTTCTACCGCATATAATAGAGAGCCAATAATCAGAATGGCAAACACATTCTTTGAAGCAGGAGACCAAACATTTGATGAAATAGTACAAGATGTAAAACTCGGGGTCTATATGCGTAGCTTCAATGAGTGGAATATCGACGACCGACGCTATCAAAGCAAATATTCTGGTGCTGAGGCGTATCTGATAAAGGATGGAGAGATAACAGATACAATGGTCGCCAGACCAGTTCTTGAAACTACAAGCGTCGGACTACTGAGTGCGGTCGATGCTGTTTCTAATGATATGCGATTGGATTTTCCTGCAACTTGCGGAAAAAGCGATCCGATGCAGGGAATTCCTGTATATGCTGGTGGCGGAGAGATACGATTTCGTAGTATTAGATTAGGAGGTGTCGGGTGATGGCAGATTTTGATACTTTGAAATCATTCGTTGATGCGGCTGTAGAACACGGCAAGGATAAGATTGAAGGAGTCATTGCTCGTGGAATCGCATCTTCAGGATCTCAGATTCGTTTCTCTCAAAATGCAATCGATATTAGTAAGAGATGGGATGAACTTCGATTGGAGCTCTTCATGGTCATTGAAGGAACAAAGACAGGTTTCAGTGAGAGGTCTGTGACCAGTATAGAGGAAGTGAAAAAGGCAGTAGACGACACTATCATGTTCTCGAAGAATCTTCCAGAATCAATGTTCTTTGCTGGAGTTGAGGAAGCAACGCACTCCTATCGAGACCTCAAAGGAGCATACGATGACAAAATTGATGACTTCACTGGAATTGCTCCTGGTTTCGTCAATGCTGCAATTGATGCTGCTGTTTCAGAGGGAGCCAAGAGAGTAGCTGGTGCATTGAAATTCTCAAAAGAACATAGTTTCTTCAAATCAAGCTATGGACCTGAGGGAAGTTCAAAGGTGACCAATTATGACTTCAACGTTCGAGCATTCCAAGATGAGCTTGACTACTCGGGACAAGGCTTGCATTGTGGAACAAAACCTTCACAAGATGAGAAAGCTATAGTAGCCGCTGGTACTCAAGCTGGCCAACTGTCAAAACAGGCGATTGGTGCAAAGCAGGGAGAACCCGGTACATATGATATTGTCATGAGTCCTACAGTTGGTGCTAATGTTCTGGGAAGTATTCCAGATGCTGCGAATCCTTTTGCCATATTGATTGGTATCTCTCCGCTAGGAGATAAGATGGGAGCTCAGATAGGTCCGGATTTCCTGAATGTTACAGATAATCCTTGGATACCCAACGGACTCGCTTGCAGTGCCTTTGATTTCGAAGGTACACCTACTCAACAGACCGAGATAATCAAAGATGGAGTCTTGCGATCTTTTATCCATAATACAACTACAGCGAAAATGTATGAAACCTCTTCCACCGGTAGTTCTCAGATGCTAAGTCTTGGAGAAGGATTGAAGATGCTTCTTCCAAATTCGTCCAATTTAGTTTTTGACAATGGTTCACATACTCTTGAGGAACTAAAAGAGAATTCCAGACCAACAATCTATGTGACCAGCAATTGGTACATGAGGTACCAAAATTACCAATCCGGGGAATTCTCGACTATTCCTAGAGATGCCATGTTTCTAATCGAGAACGGTGAAATGAAGCCAATCAAGAATTTGCGGATTAGTGACAACACACTCCGCATGTTCGCCAACGTTGATGCGATTGGAAATGATAGAAAGCAAATCATGTGGTGGGAGGTTCCAACACCAACTTTCATCCCATCCATACGTGTAAAGGATTGCAGAATGACTGCTGCAACTCAATGATAGAAAAATCAGGCATCAAAAGGTGCCTGAGTCTTCTTTTTCTTAGTTATATCCGCCGCGACCAAACCTCGTTCTACTTGTGGTAGCAGCATTGATGAATAATTCCCCAACACCTTCTCCAGTCTTGGCGCTTGTTTTGTAGAAATCCAAACACAATACATCTGCTAGTTGTTTTCCCTCTTGAGAACTTACTTCGATGTTCTCCTTTAGGTCGCATTTGTTTCCAACCAATGCGCCACTAACGGGATTCTTCTCAGCTTCACAGAAACTCAAGGCTAGGTTTTCGTACCAATCAACAATCTGATCGAATGTTTCTCGCTCAGTGCAATCATAGATGAGCATAACGTGATGCGCGCCTTGATAGAACCTAGAACGTAATAATGTAAAGGATTCCTGGCCACCCAAGTCTACAATGTTCATAACAACTGTTCCGTCTGGAAAGTCCATACTTGTTGGTTTCATATCGACTCCAATAGTTGCATTATAGGTTTCAGTGAAGATATCCTCAAGGTATCGTCTAACAAGTGAACTCTTCCCGACATTGCGCGGGCCAATGACAATTGCCTTGTAGAGTTCTACAGCCAAGATCATATCCAACCTACCACCTAAGAAAGAGATTTAGTATTTTAGAGTATGTTGGACATTCACTTTGCGTCTTTTTTTCATATAGCGGAATCTTTAGAAGGAACGTTGGAACGCCATCGCATTATGAAAGTTGACCTCGACGATATCAGAAGTCGCACTTTGACAGTCAGAGGATACATTGACGCCCTTGATGGAAAGGACAGAGATATCCTCTATGAGAAGTACGAAAAGTACAACCTTGATCAGCAAGTCGTCGATGAGTTGAAGGAAGAACTGAAGGATCTCTGTGTTGTAATCTTCAGTGCTGCTTGGTGTGGAGATTGTAAGAATGCTATGCCGGTGATGCTTCATATTGAAGAAAAACTGGGTTTCGAAGTTATGGTATTCAGTGGAATCAAGACTGCACCCCTAGATCCTGACCGCAAGTGGGCAGTTCCACCCTCACCACCAGAAACCAATGAGTGGAAGGTTGGGGCAATACCATGGTTTGTGTTCTTCACGAAGGAAGGCGAAAAAGTTGCAATTCTTATTGAAAAACCCAAGGTTAAGGAGACATTAGAAGCAGAAATCCTTCACATACTCAAGAATAAATAGCTCCGTGTATACAGAAGAATTGCTAGTTGGAGGAATACAAAGTGGAGATTCCAGTACTTACAAATTTTATTGAAGGACTTAAACTGTTCTTTGCATCTAAGAGATTGAAATGGATAACATTGATTTTCTTCATTGGAGCCATCTCAATATACCTTCTTGAACGAATCGTCGCAACATGGTTCCCTGGAGCAGGAGCATTACTTACCTTAGTTGGTGCAATATTTCCATTCTTCTTCATGCTTACAACTTTTGTTGCATTACTAGGATTCCAGAGATTCGTTGCAAGCGATGAATCTTACAGAAGGTCTCTAATATTTACAATAATCTGGATTATTGTGAGCATTGTGTTATTTATCCCAACGGTGATGTTACTTGTGGGATTCCTTCTAATTCTGGTTTTTGCAGGATTCTTCTTATGGATAGGATTTCAAGCATACTTCTCAACTAGAACCAGTCTGAGTATAGCAAAAAGCGTAGATATCGATCACAGATCAAAATTCATGACTTTCCTGATGTGGATGTCCAATGTGTTCAATTATATGATTCTTGCAGGTGCATTTGTAGTTACGGCTTTTATTCTGCATCCGGGTCCCAGCATACCTCAAATTGTGCTTGCATTAGCTGGTCTGCTCGTGGCAGTAATATTCAATCTAATCAACGGGCTTTTAATCACAAAAGAGAGGAATAAGTCAACTTCGGACAATCTCGCAATGCTTGGCTTATTTGTTGCAATCTATTCAGGCTATTTCATCTACAATATATTGAAACCTGTAGACTTGGGTGTTGATATCATTGGCCTTGTAATCACCATATTCTTCTTGCTATACACAATGAGCGGCGTTGGAAGATCACTGGCAAGTCGAGCAGAACTTGATACGAGGTGGAAGCTTTCCAAAGAATCAGCTGCGACCTTCACGTTTTTCTTAGCTTCCTGCTATGTCTTTGTCGATGTCACATTCACTGCAATCTTACTAGCTGCTGGTTGGGACGCTAGCAACCTTGCGTCAGTAAGCGATGCACTGAAATTAATCATCTTTCCCTTTGTCGCACTCGTGATGGAGCTTGATTACCTCAGGAAAGCAGGGAAAGTCCTTGCAATTCCTGATACACCAGATGACCTACCCGTTGTTCCTGTTGAGGAAATTGTCTATGATGCATCTGGAGAAGTTGTTGAGGAAGAATCTACAACCTATGATGAACCTTCAGCAACTCCTGCAGAAGAGGTCGTAGAACCCGAAGCAGATTATTCTGATGAACCATCTGAAGCAGAAGTGGAAGATGATTTCTCAGAAGATGAGGAGGATTTTGAAGACTAAAACTGGGTGATAGGATGGCCAAGGGCTGTCCTATCCTCACAACCCAATCCTTTTAT
Organism: Candidatus Thorarchaeota archaeon; assembly: GCA_029210805.1. Taxonomy (GTDB): domain Archaea; phylum Asgardarchaeota; class Thorarchaeia; order Thorarchaeales; family Thorarchaeaceae; genus MP5-2226. The sequence goes on along the minus strand of JARGGA010000220.1, from coordinate 783 downwards.
CAGATTTAGAGTACAGTCTTTAATCGTATGGAATGCAATTCATTCCATCTACTACCATAGATAGATTGGAGAAGCGTGAAATGGCTAAATGGGAATGCATGGTCTGCGGATGGGTTTATGACGAAGCTGTCGGCGATTCAGATGGCGGAGTTGCGGCAGGAACTAAATTCGAAGATATTCCAGATGATTGGGTTTGCCCAATGTGTGGCGCTAGCCGCGAAGATTTTGAGAAGATAGATGGTTGAATAAATAATTTTGTGTTTATTTAAAACTGTCGTTATATTTATGAAACATTACAGCATAGGCTCCGGATAAAATCTATCTGGAGCCATCTGCATTTTTTATGTATCAACTCCTGGTTCATCTTCTTCTGTTGGGAAATCGAACTCAGATAATTCCCGAAAGATTTCCTGTAGCTTTTCAGCCACCCAATTTGCGAGTAACTTGGCTTTTCTTATGTCGTTAGGCGGCGCAAGAAGACTCCATCTTGCGACATCTTTCAGAGAAGCAACTGCTGCCTCCCAATGTGAAGATACTCTTCCAGTTTTTTCATAATAGCGTAAATAAGAAAGATGCTTGCTTGAAAACATTCCAAGTGAAGAACAGATTTCCTGCTCATTTTCTATCAGTGTCGGAGGATTCGACATTGTGATTTTGAATATCTCAGTTGCCAATCTTGCAGTTTCTGGATCTTCTGAGTTTGATAAGTTTCTTAGTTTTCCTGTAGGCACCGTTCATTGTAAGTTGCACGATCTTGGACACCAGAGTGAAGTGCTCCCAGAA
>JARGGA010000219.1 GCA_029210805.1 Candidatus Thorarchaeota archaeon | reverse complement strand
CAATTGCGAAGTGAGTTGCGGCAGAAATTTGTCGAGAAAAAGCATATGCCTGAAATGAAGGAGGACAAACAGCCATCAGATGATGCCTCTGCGTATCCTTCACAAGTTAAATCCCCTCGTCATGAAGTGAGAGAGGGTTCGGTGCGTAGCCCAGAAGCTGCTGCAACCGAAACACCCAAGAAACGCGAAACCAGAAGGCAACAATCAAAACCTATTGACAAAACGGAACCTCGGACAGCAGATAATTGGTATGAGTTTGCCAAGCTCTATCAGAACCAGGATAAGTATCCTGATGCCCTACGCGCGTTGCAAAAGACCCTAGAACTGGACCCTGGTAAAGTCGATGCACAGTTGCGAATTGGAGAGGTGTATATCAAACAAGAAAAATTCACAGATGCCATAACTTGGCTCAATCAAGTAATAGCCAAGAATGTGGATAATGCCCATGCGTGGTACCTCTTGGGAGTTGCTCATTTAGAACTTGGGAAGTACTGGGATGCGAGCAAGGCACTTTATGAATCTGTGAAAATAGATGATGGTTACATAGATGCCTGGGCACAACTTGGGATTTCGCTTGCAAAACAAGATAGACACGTTCAGGCTCAGAAGGCATTCCTACGTGCATTGAAACACAAAAGAAAGGATCCAGACCTACTCTACCAGTTTGCCTTATCGCTTCGAAAGGAAGGAAATCTATCTAGAGCAGAAAACGTTCTGCGTATGGCAATTGGATACAGAAAGGATTTTGCTGAGGCATGGAATGAATTAGGAGAGATCCTAATTTTACTTGGTAAATTAGATGAAGGTGGTAGAGCTAAAAGGAAAGCTCGATCATTCAAACAGGTTTAGTTAATTCATCAAAGCAGATGTTGATCTATCAATGGAAGAACTTCTCCCGCTTTCCCTGATACAAGCATATCTGCCATATTCGACAATGCAGTTCGCTCGACATTGATTTCAATCATTGATCCGCCTTGATTTTTTACTACAAGAGGAAAGGATGCTGCGGGTTGCACAATTCCAGAAGTTCCGATTACAATAATGGTATCAGCTCTTTCTAGTTGATCGTAGACTGTATTCATGACTTGGGCATCCAAACTCTCGCCAAACCATACGACGTCTGGTCTCAAATTTGCATAACACTCAGGACATTCAGGGATATCTTCACTGGGTTCATTCAATCTCGATTTGTAACCACACCGTGTACATTTCAAACCAAAGATATCACCATGAACATGAGTAAGTTTTCGAGAACCTGCCCTATAGTGAAGGTCATCTACATTTTGAGTGATTAGATGTTTCAATACTCCATCCTTTTCCCACTTGGCAATGGTCATGTGTGCTGGGTTGGGTGTGCAATCTCGAATGAGCCCATGTCTCCAAGTATACCACTCCCAGACAAGTTCGGGATCATTTGCATAGGCCTCCGGTGTGGCTAATTCCATTGCGTTGTAATTTCTCCAGAGACCGTCCTCTCCTCTAAATGTTGGAATATTTGACTCCCTTGAGATTCCTGCACCTGTAAGGGCAACAAGATATTCGGAATCATCTATCATTTTGGCAGCGAGTTGTATTGATAATTCGTCCAAGGTTATCAAATCCTAGTTACTTGGCGTCTCTTATCAATAGCACCATAAAATGAGAGAGGGATTACAAAATGAATGTCCGTGCCATCAAGCTTATATTGACCTCTTAACAATCATAAACAATAACTATTGTAAATTCGAGGGAGTCCCGTGTCAACAGATCGCAAACCAAAGAGAAGCAAACGAAGAACCTGGCTCATGCCCCAAGAAGTCGAAGTTTGGTACGTCCTACCTGCAATTAGAAGAGAACTTGCACGGGTAATGATCTCTAAAGAAATTCCGCAAAAGCAAATAGCTCAGATGCTGGGTGTAACAGAGCCTGCAGTTACACAGTACAAATTAAACAAGTCAAAAAGATCTCGTGGTGATCAAGTTGACATTCCCGCATCAATACTTCCTGAGTTATCTAAATCAGCTGACTTGATTATAAAAGCCTGGGAGAACAGAGCAGAAGGCGAATACATCTACGAGGAAATGACTAGAGATATTAATAGAATCATCGAAGTCCTCCGTGAAAAGGGAACTCTCTGCGATGTTCACAGAGAGTATTGTGCCCATGTAGACAAACAGTGTTCAGCTTGTAAGGACTGAGGGGGATATGGCGTATTTCGATAATGCTAATTCAACCCAAGTTGATGAAAGAGTAATTGAAGCCATGCTTCCTTATTTTCGGGAGTGGTACGGAACTGCTGGGCTGGAACTAAGTCATGCGCAGGATGTCGGTGCAGTAACAGGGATGGAGAATGCAAGGAAGATAATTGCAGATTCCCTCAATGCCGACCCTAAGGCAATCATATTCACTTCAGGACAAACTGAATCAAATAATCTGGCAACCAGAGGTATTGCTCGTGCGAATAAAAAATCGGGCAGACATATCATTACAACACCAATTGAAACACAGTCCGTTCTAAAATCGTGCGAGAGACTATCTTCAGCAGATTACGAAATCTCATTTTTAGATGTTGATGAGTTTGGATTAATTAATCTTGAACAGCTTAAGACTTTGATAAGAGAGGACACGGTCCTAGTTTCCATCCAACATGGCAATGCTGAGATTGGCACACTTCAACCAATCGAAGACATTGCAAAGATAACAAAAAGTGCAGGAATTCTATTTCACACAGATGCATCTCAGACATACATGAAGGTCCCAATTGATACAGAGAAAACCATGGTAGATCTCATTACGATCGATGCGCATCTTATTCACGGTCCTAAAGGTGTTGGAGCACTCTATATCAGGAGAGGTACCCGAATAGATCGCCTTCACGAAGGAGGCGATGAAGAACGAAGATTGCGTCCTGGAGTGGAGAACATCCCAGCTATTGTTGGTTTTGGAAAGGCAGTAGAGATATGGAGGCCAGAAGATGTCAACCATATTGAAGAATTACGACTGTACCTCACGCAAAAGGTAGAGAAGGGTATCTCTGATATTAGATTGACAGGTCATCAAGAGCGGAGAATACCAGGGTTGTTCAGCATGCTCGTGGAATTTATTGAAGGAGAATCAATGCTTGTTCAGCTTGATATGTTTGGCTTTTCTGTTTCAACTGGTTCTGCTTGCTCATCAAAGACACTACAAGGTAGTCACATCTTGAAAGCAATCGGCTTGCCACCTGAGCTATCACATGGGTCTCTAAGAGTGTCATTCTCTCGATTCAATACAAAAAATGAGATCGATGAATTTATTGAAACTCTCATCCCAGGTGTAGAACGATTAAGGGAGTTCAGTCCAATAAAACAGGGAGAGTATTTCGCTAATACCGAAGAAGATGAAGATCATCACCACGATATCCCTGAAGATGATTGGTGAACTTATAGGATAGGAAATAAGAAAGAACTTATCTCAACATTCGCCCTGATATATTAGGGATTTCAAATGGTTGATAGGTATGTGGATATTTCTCAAGATGATTTTGAAAAGGCAATAGAAAAATTTAGTCCCAAATTGGTGAAACCAAAAGGAGTATTTGAGGCAGTCTACAAATTGCCACTTCCTAATGACCTCTCGATCTGGATATACTCAACAATCGATATTCATTCAGGTGTTTCCAGAGAGAAGGGCAGTGATGCAATAAAGGCCGCATTGATGTACCAAGATACAAGAATTATCAAGGTCACTTCAAAGACACCTAGAGTCGAGAAATGGAGTGATAATCTTAGGGAGAAGATAGAAGAGCTCAAAGCACTGGTGACTGAATATAGAGATCCACAAGGACACCCGCTCCTAAAGAAAAAGAAGAAGGATGGTAAAGGCATATTCTACGGATGTGCGCTATATCCTGAGTGCAAATATATCTACAAAGGTGAGCGCCCACTCTCCAAACTTCATGAGAAGATTCCCTAATGTTTGATTCACAGAGTATGGACTGTGTCACAAAGGAAAAGTCCTAAAGAGGAATCGGCGCGGTTTCCTGTGAGGCACAGCCAATGTACTCTGATAAAGTAAAAGAGAATTTCACAAAGCCACAGAACATGGGCAAGATGGAAGACCCAGATGGCGTAGGTGAAGTTGGAAACGCCGTGTGCGGGGATATGCTCCGGCTGTATATTAAAGTCGAAGAAAATATCATTGTAGATATCAAAGTGGAAACATTCGGTTGTGTTGCAGCCATTGCAACATCCTCTATGACTACTCAGATGGCCAAAGGAAAAACTATCGAAGAGGCAAAAGAACTCACACGAAATGAGGTTGCAAATGCTCTCGATGGACTGCCTCCGCAGAAGATGCATTGTTCAAACTTGGCAGCTGATGCTTTACATAAGGCAATAGAGGATTACGAGAATAAAATAAAGTCATAGCCTGTTTTCTTAATAAGGTAGATTCTATTACATATTACAAAAGGCCAGTCACCTTGAGGGATTATCGAATGGATAGGAAGAGAGTACTTACTTTTGTGATATTGCTATTAATCATCGCAATGTTTGTTCCGTTCAATCTCAAGATCGAATATCGGCATATTGCACTATACGATATTCAATCAATTCTATGGTATATACAATTACCTCCAGAGTCATACTCTCTGCTAGAAAATCCGGAGTTATGGTTTGAACGACTTCAAGGAGAGATTGGTCTCTGGGCTTTTGTGAGGATGATTGGATTCTCCTTTGTCAGGCTTATTCTTGTTGGAGTGGTTTTCCTATATTACAAGGGACGAACATCAAGAGAAATCGTCCTCATGGCAGGAATCATTACAGAACTACAATCGAACATCATATTCTCACTGTTTTTATTCATCTCTCCAATGCACAATATTTACCCGATTATTCTTATTCCGATACCTATTCTTACTTTGTTGGTTCTATTCGTAGTCCTTAGATATCCTCGAAAAGAACCTGAAGAACCATGGCTAGAAGGAGCTACTACGTGAGAGAGCAATATCATCGTGGATACCAAAGTTGAAACATTGGGTTGTGTTGCAGCAATTGCCACCGCTTCATTGACTACTCAAAATGCAAGAGGTTTGACACTGAAAGAGGAAAAAATTCTCACGAGGGAAAGTTGCAGAAGCGCTTGATGAACTCCCATCACAAAAGATGCACTGTGCAAATTTTGCTGCCAACGCACTCCACAAAGCCATAGAGGATTATGAGAATAGGGCTAAGTCATAGCCAGTCCAAAGATTAATTTCAAACCCAGAGATGAGGTTTGAACTTCCTCAAGAGCAATCAGATTCAAAATAACAGATAGCGACTCATATGAATAACAAAACGAAATTGAGTTTTTTCTTCGGATGATTCGATATCATTCTAGTGTAAAATTAGGCAGATGTGAAGACCTATTACCGAATAAAATGCAGATAATTTAAGCAAATTAGATTCGACAGAGCCTAGTTTTCTGAAATGTGTAGAGAGATAGAAACATGAGAAGAGGTAGTCTCAAAGGATTCAAGGGTGAAATCCAAAGAGTGGTAAAGATTAAGGATACAAAAAAGGAGTACTTCATTACTGGAAAGGAAGATGACACATACGAGAAGGCTCTCAGAGATTCATGGCCGTTCGAGGAGTACGATGTAAAGGACAAATGGAGAATTGTTTCTTCAACAGGTGAGGATTTGACAAAAAGTGAGCTTTCAAGTCACGCTGGAACCGTTATCTTAGAGTTTATCTAAGATAGGTGTTTCATGGCACAGGGCACACAGTCACCATCAGATCATCAGTATTCATATGCCGCATGAGTGACGATTAGTTGAAAACCCCATAAGAATTCAAAATATCATACTAAATGGATAAATAGCGGCGTTTTCTTCAAACAGAAGAGTTGCGTGTGATGAAGAGGCAAGATATTCTTCGGTCTGCAGCCATATTCTCTCTGATGATATCTCTGATGCTACCTGTTGTAG
>JARGGA010000218.1 GCA_029210805.1 Candidatus Thorarchaeota archaeon | reverse complement strand
CGAACAACATCTTGGACTCGATGTCTAGGATTGTATAGGTTTCGGGAAACGGTTGTGTATGGAGGTCACGCGGTCTTCTAAACGGCCGCAATAACCTCACTCGCTATAGATGCTTGAGGTGAAACAGTACCAGCAGTACAAATGAGTGGTAGCACGAATTGTTAGAAAAAACAGAAAACTACAATTCTCTTTTTGCCTAAATGATGGCGATCGCCTCTATCTCAACACCAACATCCTTTGGGAGTCTGGCAACCTCTACAGCTGCTCTCGCAGGAGGATTATCGGTGAACCACTTTGCGTACTCTGCGTTCATCTCTGCAAAGTCGTTCATGTCCTTGAGAAAGACTGTGACCTTCACCACCTTATCTATTGACGACCCAGCCGCCTCAATGACGCCTTTCACATTGGTCAAGGATTGTTTGGTTTGGTCGGTTATTGAACCAGTCACAAGTTCCCCTGTGGCTGGATTTGCTGGTATCTGTCCTGAACAGAATACGAATCCATTTGCTTTGGTACCTTGTGAGTAGGGGCCAATTGCCTTTGGAGCATTATCAGTTGAAATGACTTCTTTTGTCATATTTCATCATTCTTAGTCACGTCTAACATCTGCTTTAATGTAGCGGTGGAGGAAACGCCAAGTGGTGCGACCTCAGCTCAATTGGGAATCGAAAAAAATTGTGATAATCATTTCAGATTCTTCATGGAATTAATGGAATTGCTCAACAAATCCCTGTTTCTATCTTCTCTAACAGACTCTGGGATTTCTGAGCTCCTTGGAAATCTTCAAACCACTTATCGAGAGTTTTCAAAAGGTACTACATCCCCTTACATATCCACGTGTGAAACAATCAAACACATGAAATTATGGTACTCTGAAATTAGAAAGGTCCTGACTTTTCAGTTTGTAGGTCATAGATTGTCAGAAGAATCAGCACAACATATTGACTCACTCAGGTCTGCAGTGAAAACAACTAGAAAATGGAAAAACCCAACCCGTGAGAGAATAATGTTTCTTGAAGAAAAAATAGCGCTCAATAATTCATTATCCTATGATTTGGACGAATACATCTTTGGTCCAATGAAGGACCGCGGATCTGGGAAACCACGCAAAGAAATCCAACCTACATATTTCGAGATAAAATCAACAGGGTCAAAAAATCCATCCGAAATAAAACCCATTACGTCCTTTGAGGTCGAAACACAAGAAGAGGCATCCCTTCTTGTGAAAGGGTTTCTAGCTCAAATCAGAAACTCACTTGAAACGATTAATTCTCTTTCCCTGACCTCTGATGATTATTGGAGTCTGAAACGAGAGCAGTCAGTAAATCTATTCAGAGCAAAGCTAATTGCCGAAACCTTTGGGCTTAGTGATTTGCAAGATGAGGTCATGACAGTCTTAGAAGAACTTAGACCGAATTAGAACAGAGGAAGGACCCTTCACATCCCTTCAATGAATTCTTTAAAGACGTTTGATGACTTGAAAGAAGAAGATTTGCAGAATGACAATCCTGTCATTCTGCGGAGATTAAAACAACTAGTGTCTTTCAGGAGGCGGTGGGATTGCGTATCCTTCGACGATGCGAGTTCCCGTTTCACCATTCAATGCTCTGGTGATATTCTCAGGATTAGTGATGATAGCCATCTTTCCACCGTTCTTGATAAACTCAACACAAGCCTCGACCTTGGGCAGCATGCTTCCTGGTGAGAAGTGACCCTCATCGACATATTTCTGTGCCTGAATGTGATCCATCTTTAAAATCGGTTCTTGGTTATCCTTACCGAAGTTTATGTAGACTTGTTCAACAGCGGTTGATATCAGGAGCAAATCTGCATCGAGACCTGTAGCAAGAAGACTTGAGGCCCAGTCCTTATCGATAACTGCGGCTATGCCTTCAAGTTCGCCCTGTTCGTTTTTTACAACAGGAATTCCGCCCCCACCAACAGCGTATACAATGATCCCTTGTTGATTTAGAGCTTTAATTGCAGGTAGCTCTATGATCTTCTTGGGAATTGGAGATGCTACAACTCTACGCCAACCTCGGCCTGAATCTTCCTTGATTTGCCAACCTTCTTCTTTTTGTTTTCGCTTGGCGTCATTCTCGTCCATGAAGGAACCAACCGGCTTTGCAGGATTCTGGAATGCAGGGTCTTCCTTGCTTACGAGAACTTGAGTCACAATACTCGCAGCATGTTTGTTCAGGTTTCTCTTTTTGAATTCATTATAGAGGGCCCTTTGTATCATATATCCGATTGCACCCTGGGTGTCAGCACCGCAATAATCCAACGGCACTTCATGAAGCTCATGTGCTGCTAATTCCGAGCGTCTAAGAATGAAGCCCACCTGTGGACCATTTCCGGATGATACGACTACATCCCAACCCTGTTCTATCATATCTGCAATATGCTTGCATGTTTCTGCTGTTGCTGCGTACTGATCTGATACGGTCTTGTGTGCCTTATCTTTGATTAGTGAATTTCCGCCAATTGCGACTACTGCTTTCTGGGCCATGATTATCATCTCTCAACGGGGGCTCTCACGAAAACATAACTCCTTGATAAACGAAATGGTTTGTGTCAGTTGATTTATCACTAAGCCTTTTTTCGTCCTAGTAATGCGATGACCACTACTATTCCTGACACTGTCCCTCCCCCAATAATTATAACAAGCTGCAAAGTCATCGTAGACACGTTACTATCAGGATTTAGTGGATCTAGGCCATATTGAACTTCGATTCCGTCGAGATCACCATCTGCATCACAATCGGGATTCCGTGGGTCTGTGCCTGCTTCAATTTCCAACCCATCAAGTAACATATCCTCGTCAGTATCATTCAGGAGTGGATCTGTAAAGTATACCTTAACTTCGTCGTAATCTGAAAGGAAATCAAAATCCGTATCATTCAGATTTGGATTTGTGCCATAACGGGTAGCTTCACTATATCCCTCTAAACCGTCATTATCCCAGTCGGAATATTGGACCAAATATACACTCTTCCCCGAGCTATAATTACCGAAAGGAGTGGACACCTCCACCCAACAAAAAACCGTTTTGCCTGGTCTGAAGTTGCCCAATGTGCAGTTGATTTCATTTTCAAATGAATTTGCAGAGTAATATTTAGGATAGAAACGAGTTGAGTCGCTATAACTGAATGATACAACTCTGGCGGAATATGATGTTGCGCAATCAATGGTAGAACAGACATTGAACATAAACGGAGGGGTGTCACTTTGATCCGAAACGGGTTTTTGAATCGAGGGTGTATCTGGTTTGTAGGGATTGATTACGTCAAAGCCCCCTGTTGTGTAGTTCTCTCGAGATACAGTCGCAAGTACGCGAATCTTGTCTTCCACGTTTTCCATCTCTGAGGATTCAATTCTCCATGTATATTCAAGATTTTCGTCATCCAGAGGGACAGTCGGCAATTCCTCACCTGAAACCAAGGAAAATCCCTCTGGCAAGGTCAGATTCAATGTTATGTCTGAATCGAGTTCTAAATGGGTTGTATCAAGTTTGCAAACCAAATCGAATTCGCTTTGCGTACTAGCAGGTCTATTGTCTATCTCAAGACTCATGCGGATGGGTAGAACTAGACCAATCATGTAATTTGTATTGTTCCAAGTTCCGTCGAAATGTGCGCCAGCATCAAAACTTGTGATTGACATGGGTCCACATCGATCAACTCCATCAGTATCATACCATGGATCGTTGTGGAACCAATCGTTACTCCTATCATCAAATCCAATGAATAACTTGTAGTGACTAGGCCAGTTAGAATACTTCTTGCACATTCCTATTACAGGAATACCTTCTCTAAGATATCCCTTTATTACTTCTAGTCGTTCTTCATGTGTCAAATGTCCTAGAGTCATGGCAGTACCTTGGAATCCCCATTCTTCATCATCATAGTTTTGAAAACATGCTGCGCGAGGAAAGTACTTGAAGTTCGTTCCTCCATCTACTTCAAAGATTTTGGTGCTAAATGATTCTCGAAACACATCACTTTGGTCTACGTCGCTACCATAATACTGGAAAATCATCTGAAGACTAGCTGGGCATGAGAATCCCAGAGAACCAATCATCCTACACCACGGTACATCAAGGCACATATGCTCATCGTCAAATGACTGTGCAACTGCTATACCAGATGGATTATCCTGAATAATTGCATTGGATTGCCACAAGGGCATGAATGTGGAACAAGAAAGGAGCATAACAACGCATACAAGGATACATACACCTCTTCGTACAGGCACCGATACCTCACCTCTCATAAATACGGCAATAAAATATTAAGAGGATATGAACTACGCAATTTTTCTGTGGGTAGAAAATTAATGAACGGATCTATGAAGGATAGATACGAAGGATGTATGCTGGGCCTGGCAATAGGGGATTCTATCGGAGCTGCTACTGAGTTCCTGTCTTATGATGATATCAGAAGAAAATTCCCTCCTGATGGAGTGCAGGGCTTTCATCCATTTCGTGGAATGCGACCGGGTTCTTACACGGATGACACCGAGATGTCAATTGCCGTAGCAAGAGGATTGCTCAACGCTGAGGATTTTGGTACTGAAGCAATAATGGAGAGCATGACAAAGGAATTCATTGCATGGCGAGAGAATACCAGTAGCTCGAGGTCTCCAGGCAATACATGCATACTAGGTGTGTTGGGCTTGAGTTCAGGAAAACACTGGTCTGAATCTGGAGTTGCAGACTCTAAGGGATGCGGTACTGCAATGCGTTCAGCTCCTTTGGGTTTGGCTTATCGTCACGCACTAGATGCCATCACTGGTCTCGGGTCGAAGATATCACTGATGACTCATGGCCATCCCACAGCTACTGCTGGATCCGTTGCAACTGCATTCCTCGTGGCAAGATCACTGGATGGTACAAACACTGCGGATCTTCACGATGAACTTGTTAGAAGAACCCGACAAATCGACGAAGATTTCGCGATACATATGATGCTAATTCCAACCGCAATGGCTGAAGAATCATCCAAAGTAGCCCATAGAATTCTAGGCGATGGGTGGGTTGCAGAAGAGGCTGTGGCTGGTGCGATATATGCAAACGCCAAACATCCAACATCTTTCAGAGATATCATTCTTGAAGCTGCCAATTCTGGTGGAGACACTGACTCTAAGGCTTGCATAGCTGGTGCAATTGCAGGAGCCCGATTGGGTCGAGAAGCCATTCCATCAGGTTGGATTGAAGGCGTTGAAGATGGAGAACTTCTCACTACGTTGGCCAACAAGCTTCTGAAGCTTCAGCCTAAACTTGAAGAGATATGATTCTCCTATTGAATACCTGATTCTGAATTGAGGGTATCAATGTAATTTAGGTACTCGCCGTCGATATCTGTTGCTTCCTCACATACGTTTGCAGAGTGCACTAAGAATTTCTCCAATTCATTAATACTCCTCTGATTTGACTCGATATGAAAAAGGAAATGGGCTCCCTTATGTATATCCTTCTGGATACCATTGATGTATCGATAAACATCTTTCAACAAATGTGATTTCTTCGTTGAAAATCTTCGATTTACTCTTTCTCGACGCCACCAGTAAGACCCTTCAAAATATCTTTCCGAACCGACATTCCATCCTTGATAGACATGGGGCGCTTTAACCTGAATGGCCAATAAACGCTGAGGCACGGGTTTGATGACCCGGTGAACCAATGAATGGTTCTATCTCCCAATTCTGAAATCTGACTGCTTGTGGTGGAGTCCCGTCGTTGATGGGATGAATGCTGACAGATTGGAGTTGTATCTTGGGTCCAAGGATTCCAATCTGAGGGATGGCTTCTAAGGATATTGCCGAATGCTTGAAAATCCAAATTGCCCCTCTGTTCCATTAGTTGTTCAGATGTGAACGTATTTCGTGAATCGCACGCAGTGAGGTATCTCATCAACTAATTTCCATATGCTTCTGCAAAATCGAAGGATTCCT
>JARGGA010000217.1 GCA_029210805.1 Candidatus Thorarchaeota archaeon | reverse complement strand
CTTTTGGTGTTCATCCTGTAATTATTGAAGACCTATCGAGTACTGAGCAGAGACCAAGATTAGAATTAGTTGAAGGGATTTTATTCATAGTACTCAGAAATTTCTCATACGAGAATGGTACAGATACAATAAGGTCCGAACAAATAAGTTTCATTTTAGGGGATGGTTTCCTTCTTTCGTTTCAAGAATCAAGTCATGACTTGTTCGGTGCAGTAAAAAAGAGGCTTACCCAACACGGAACTCGAATAAGAGCAACTAAAACGGATTATCTTACTTATGCATTGCTAGATTTGCTTGTTGATCATTATTTTGTTGTACTTGAAAAAATAGGGGACATCATTGAGGATCTTGAAGATGCACTTGTCAAACAGCCTTCAAGTTCCATGCTAGCTCGAATCTACCAACTGAAACGGAACCTAATCGTTTTTCGAAGATTCGTCTGGCCTCTTAGAGAAGTCGTATTCAGACTAAGTAGAGAGTCCCCGCTATTGGTTCAAGACACTACACAAATCTATCTTCGCGATCTATATGATCATGTAATTCGTGTAACGGACCATCTTGAAACATATAGAGAATCACTCACCGGTATGCTTGATATCTACCTCTCGAGCGTAAGCAATCGTATGAACGAGGTAATGAAAGTGCTCACAGTGATATCAACAATATTCATCCCTCTCACTCTAATGGCATCAATTTATGGCATGAACTTTGTAGATATGCCAGAATTACAAGTGTCTTTCGGATATCCAATTTTGTTGCTTGCTATGACCGTTATTGGACTTATTTTACTTCTTTATTTCCACAGGAAAGAATGGATATAGGTCAATGTGGATAGCGCTACAGGCTATCCACCGACTGAATGAATTAAAAAAACCACTAACGTATCTTTCCAGTTAGCCCATTTACAATTCGTATTGCTCCATTAGATAAAATGGCAGCAGACATGAGATACACCAAAAGATCAAATTCTGCTATAGGCACAATGAAGATAATTGACCCCAGTCCAAGTAATATTACACCAACAATAAATTGAGCTGCTCTAGCCCAAGCAGGTATTTCTTTTCTTGTGAAGCTCAACCAGATACGTAGTATCCCAATCATCATTATGGAAAAGGTGAGTATCCGAAGTAAGAGAACGTCCCCTAGAGAGGGTAGAAGAAACACGGTGGATGAGAGCAGAATTACAGCACTACCAACGACCACGTTTAGTATCCGATTCCATCGTTCAATAGAATGGTATTTTACACCCTTAATGATTCTAGTACCACCCATAAGGATGAGAGTAAAGGAAAAGATGAGTAGAGCGATCCTGATACTGATTCTATGAATAGAAGTACCCAAATCCCAACAGCAAGCATAAGTAACCCGACTAAAATATCCAAACCACGCAACCAATTTGGATAACCTTCAACTGACATAAACGATAGATTGTACTCACTTGATATCTGCTTTCCGATATGGCTCAAATTGGGTAATTGCTTTAAGCAACGAAAGACTGCAAACACCACCCGCTGGCTTAGAGGCTTCTCGTCAATGGAGAGGATGAACATCATGTTTAAACAAGTTTCAGCATCAAAAACTACTATGACCGAAACCGTTTTTCCAAACGATGTCAATAACAACGGTACTCTTTATGGCGGCAAGCTCCTCGACTGGATAGACACCATTGCAGGGATTGTTGCCAAGCGACATTGCCGGAGTAATGTTGTTACAGCTTCAATCGATTCCTTGAATTTTCTAAATCCAATACGACAACGCGATATTGTGAGTTTAGAGGCGTGGATTAATTTCGTTGGAAGGACTTCGATGGAAGTAGAGGTACGTGTAACTTCGGAAGATCCAATTACTGCTGAGATTCGGAAAACTTGTAGAGCATTCATAACCTATGTTGCAGTTTCCTCAGAAGGAGTTCCAATGGAAGTACCTCGTCTAGATTTGAGATCAGTAGAAGAAAAGAAACGGTATGAACAAGCACAGAAGAGGAGAGCGGAGAGACTCCGCCTCCTTGATTTGGAGCCTACTGAGTGGTAGATACCAAACCTTAGATTCTTGGTCTAGACTTCTTTTAGCCCATAAACAAGTTCGTGATTTTCCTCGCCAACGACTTCAATCTTGCCCCATTTGAGTAATCCTATGAGATTCCAAACAATTAGGTCCTTTTCAAAATCGGTCTTTTTGGCAATCTGAGTGACTGATGCTGGTCCATCTTTAAGCGTCAGTTGAATGCCCTGACGCTGCTTACGGATTTCACTTCGTTTCTGTTCAAAGAATGGTGCGAAATGTTTCATATCCAATCCCTCGCAATAGGTCCAATTTCCTTAACTTGTTCGATAAGTGTTCTTACCCCATCCGCAAAAATCTGTGCCTCTGAGGCACTAGCCCATTGTAGGCGAACCCTCTTAGGATTTATGCCTGCCTGTTCAATCGCTTTTTCCATCAGAGCCCATCGTGCCCTTAACTTCAGGTTTCCGCTGGTGTAATGGCAATCTCCAGGATGGCAGCCACTAACTAATACGCCATCAGCACCCATATCGAGTGCTGCCAAAATGAATTCTACGTTTATGCGACCTGTACAATTCACTCTCAAGATTCTCGCGTTAGCTGGGTACTGAATACGGGAAGTGCCAGCCAAATCTGCGCCAGCATATGAGCACCAATTACAGCAGTAAGCTACTATTCTAGGTTCCCAATCACTATCCGTATTTGTGGCCTTGGCAACTGCTTGAGTCATTATGCTTTACCTCCCGCAGCTCCCTCTGGTACACAGAGGTACGCTTTCACCATTGCCATAATCTGGTCATCAGTTGAATGTAGCATGAGAATCGCACTACTTGGACAGCCACCTGCACATGTCCCACAACCATGGCATTTTGCCTCTGTAACAAATGCTACTGGTGGATTAACTGAATGGTCCATCTGTATTGCACCATAGGGACAAGCAGATACACAGGTGTGACATGATGAACACCTATCCGGAATAACCTGAGCAACAGTTGATTCAATCTCAACTTCTCCACGTGCCATAAGGGAAACAGCTTTTGCAGCCGCACCGCTCGCATCGATAGCTGCTTCATGAGCATTCTTTGCAGCCTGTGAGGCTCCAGCAATCATGATTCCAGCAGTGTGGGTAGAAAGTGGTGCTAGTTTGATATGCTCTGGGTTAAAGAAACCATCACTGCTTCGTGTTAGACTAAACATCTTCGCGGTTTCTTCAATGTCACTTGGCGCAATCATTGCAGTCGCTAGAACAAGTAGGTCTGGATGGTACATCAGTTCATCCTCTGCAAGAACATCAAACCACTTCATAGTGATCTCGCCATCTTCAATATTGACCTCTGGTTTGGCCTCAGGTGGGAATTTGCTATAGATTACATTCCTGCTTCTAGCAAGTCTATGAAGTTCTTCATGGCCTCTTCCATAAGTTCGAATGTCCTGATATAGAACAACAACATCTTCTACGCGCTCACGAAGGTCGGCAGCTGCTTTTGCTACTGCAGAACAGCAATGGCGTGAACAGTGTTCATGACCTTTGTTGCCAGGTTCACGAGAACCGACACAGCCAATGAACGCCAATTTTCTAACAGGTCGTCCATCACTCGGTCTGAAAATTTCATATCTTCTAGGCATCTCCTGTAATTCTGCAAGTGTTATAACATCAGGAGAAGTACCATATCCGAACCGACCCTGTGGTTTGAATGGTTCAAATCCAGTTGCAACAATCACGGCACCAACTTTGAATTTCTTTTCTGCTCCGGTTGGGTTATTCTTAATGGTCGCATCAAAGTTTCCAATGTAACCATCAAACTCCGTGACTTTGTGGTCGCGAAGTACTGTGACCCTTTCATGACGCATGAGTTTCTCAACCAGTGGTTCAATTACTTGCTCACCAATTTGATCCGATGGGAATAAGTGGGTCCATTGTGCTACATGACCTCCGAGTATCTTCTCCTTCTCAACAAGAATAACATCAAATCCTCGCTCAGCGATATCCAATGCCGCAGTAAGTCCTGCAATTCCGGACCCTATAACAAGAGTCGTTGGGGTTACCTGAACTTTCTTCACGGGGAGAGATTCCAGCTTGGCTACACGTGCGACTGACATGCGTACTAGGTCTATCGCCTTTTCTGTGGCTGCTTCAGGTTCACGAGTGTGGCACCATGAAACATGTTCACGAAGGTTTACCTGATCGAATAGGTATCTGTTCAACCCAGCCTCTTCAACTACTCGTCTGAATGTAGGCTCATGCATGCGAGGCGAACAACTTGCTACTACAACTCGATTCAAATTGTATTCCTTGATTTTCTCACGAATGAGCGCTTGTCCATTGTCTGCGCACATGAACATCTCATCGGTAGAAAATACTACATTGGGCATCGATTCAGCTTCCTTTGATACGCGTTTGACATCAACAACACCGGCTATATTGTGCCCACAATGGCAAATAAAAACACCAATTCGAGTAGTTTCTGATTCAGTCATTTCTTATCACCAGCCTTTGAGAGAATAATTGTTGCACGCATTGCAGCAGCACTTCCTGCTGTAACAGAATCAGGGATATCCTTTGGGCCATCCGCGCATCCGCAAGTGAAGACACCCTCAACATGCGTTTCTACAGGAGCGAGAAATGAGTCCTCAATATCCAAGTATCCATCATCTGATTGAGTAAGATTGAGAGTCTTCGCAATAGAATCAAGTCCAACAGGAGGTTGCAGGCCTGGACATATCACTATCATGTCGTGCTCTACTTGTTCCAATTTTGCTGTGTTGGTATCCTCAACTTCACACAAGAGATTCTGTGTGTCAGGATCTTCTACGACTTCGCCCACTCGTCCTTTAACAAAGTTAACACCGAATCGAGTATGTGCCATTTCATAGAATTCTTCGAAGCCTTTGCCAAAAGCTCGAATATCTGCGTAGTAGATTGTTACTTCAGATTCAGGGTCATGCTCCTTAGCCATTACAGCGTTCTTTACACCATACATGCAGCATACTCTAGAACAGTAAGGAACACCTTTATTGACGTCTCGAGCACCAACGCACTGTATGAAGCCAATTTTTCTTGGCATCTTACCATCGCTGATTCTAATCAAATGTCCATGGGTTGGACCAGCAGCGTTGATTAGACGTTCGTATTCCATTGCGTTAATGACGTTCGGATATTTACCATATCCAAGTCGGGGATAAGCAGTAACATCAAAGAGTTTGTAGCCAGTTGCGACAATGATTGCTCCTACATGGAGTTCAACAATCTTGTCCTTCATCTCATAATCGATTGCATCCCTATCACATTCTCGTGCGCAACGCTTGCATTCGATACAGGATTCCATATCAATTGTATATACTGCGGGAGTTGCTTGCGGGAAAGGCAAGTAAATCGCCTTTCTGAAGCCAAGCTTCTCTTCAAATTCAGCAGATACTTCAACCGGACAAATGGCGGCACACTCGCCGCACCCTGAACATTTGCTTTCGTTTACGTATCGTGCCTTGCGGCGAACCTTGACTTTGAAGTTCCCATCGGTACCTGATGCCTCTTCAACCTCAGAGTAGGTTAGCAGTTCGATGTTCGGGTGACGTGCGACTTCACTCAGCCGTGGTGTAAGAATACATGCTGAGCAATCCAATGTCGGAAAGGTCTTGTCAATTGCTGCCATTCGCCCACCTATTGATGGGGTTTTCTCCACCAGATAAACTTTGAAACCTTGGTTGGCAATATCAAGTGCGGCCTGCATTCCTGCAACACCGCCTCCAATTACTAAGGCGTTACTAGAAACATAGTGGTCAGCTTCACTTACGTAATCTGCACTCTGGGTCATTATTTGACCTCCTGAAGATTTGTCAATATACCCTCGGGGGGAATCTTATTCAGTTCAATGCCAAGTACATCTTCTTCGATTCCGAGGGCGGGACCGAGAAACTGGGGAATTGTTATTATTGGAAGTTTATTCGGACTAGCATTGTCGCCGAACTGAACTTGTGTAAGTTGG
>JARGGA010000216.1 GCA_029210805.1 Candidatus Thorarchaeota archaeon | reverse complement strand
TCAATCAATGTTGTAGCATTGAATCCTGATGACATTCCAAAAGGTCCCGGAGCAGTTGTGGAGAAAATGAAATGGTAGCAAATTGGGGATTTCACTCGTTATTTTCTCTATGAATTCAATCCGAAAGCATAAATTGTTTCCGGTCACTTGTTCCTTTGTGGCGTCTGAGAAAACGCCTTGTTCATGTAATTAGGGGGTTTCGACTTGAATGCGATCGAGATTAGGAATCTTGTCAAGAGCTATGGTACATTGGTTGCTGTCAATAACCTAACATTGGATGTGCGTGAAGGAGAGGTCTATGGTTTGCTTGGACCCAATGGGGCCGGGAAGACGACAACTTTGAAAATATTGATGGGACTTCTTGATCCCGATTCGGGAACCGCCACGGTTTTTGGAATTGATTCGACTTCTGATCCCATTGAAGTTAAGAAGAGAGTGGGATATGTTCCTGAAGAACAACTTCTCTATAACTCATTAACATCTCGCGAAATATTGGAATTTGTCGCCTCAATTCGAGGTCTCGATTATTTTCAGGCGAAAAACAGAGTGATAGAGATGTCGCGAGCCCTCGATTTTACGAACCATTATGATAAGCCCATTATTACACTCTCGCAAGGGAATAAACAAAAAGCGATGCTTTTGATAGCCATGCTGCACGCTCCTGATTTATTGATTCTTGATGAGCCTTTCTCTGGATTGGATGTTCTAGCGTCACGGATAATGAAAGACGTTATTCGCATTCACATAGAACGAGGCGGCTCCGTATTATTTAGTACCCACATCATGGAGATGGCAGAAGGCCTCTGTGATCGTGTCGGGATCATTGATGATGGTATTCTAGTAGCTGAAGGGACACTTGATGAGCTTCGCGTTCAATCTGAATCCAAAGGTGCGACACTTGAGAATGTCTTCCTAAAATTAACAGGTGAGGAAGGCGATGTTCAGAAAGGTGTAGATGCCTTGAGGGGGGCTTTGGACAATTGAAATTCAGAGAGCGTTGGAAGATTGCAGGTACCATCGCTCAGGAAATTCGGTTCAATAGTCTTCTTGAGCAGAATCCATCTAATCTTTCTAGAATTAAAGAGAAACCTGAACATGTAATTTCACAGATAAAGAGGAGCGCATCATTAAACGCATTCATGACAGGCTTCGTGGTTCTCATGATTGGCATTTTGATGCTGGTATCGCTCTTCCTTCTTGGAAATACCGGCAACATAGGACTGGAATTCGCCGTTTCTATTGGCATTTTCTTTGGTATGGGCTTTGCATTAATATTCTTCATGAATTTAGTATCTGCAACAGGCTTCTTCAATGCAGGTGCAATGATTCTGCCATCCACACTCCCGTTTAGTAAGTCTGATCTTGAGGGATTGATGCTTCTCACATTTGCCAGGGTCTTCATCGCTCCAATCGTTTTTCTACTAATCATTTTTCCTACACTAATATCGGTAGTATTTGGAATAACAACGGGAATCTTTGTCTTCGTAGCATTGGTAGCTACAGCAATCATTGCTCTTGGAGTTCTAATTCGAGTAGCAGGATGGTTTCATGCAAAATCTCAGTCTGGTGATGAATCAGTATTTTCAACCATCATTAGAATCGGAGCGGGATTGGGAATGATGGTTGGCATTCTTGTTGCTTACGGTGCCATGAATTTTGTTCCCGCAGTCATTGAATTCATCAATTTACTCTCATCCACGATGGGTTCAGAAATCATTAGCCTTCTTGCGCTGCTATTTCCTCTCTCATTCGGGTTTCTAGCCGCAATACTAACCTATGGTCTGGTATTCTCATTGCCAACAATAATCGCTGCATGTGCTGCTTCGATCATCTATCTGTTTCTTGGTCTAAGAAGCTATCAAACCAGTGGAGGGATTTTGCGTTCTCTAGCATTAGGCGGAGTTGCAATATCTACAGATACACCATCAAAGCCAATTGATTTGCATATATCAACGCAGATTCCAGCTCTTATACGGAAGGATTTACGTGTTGCAACCAGGAGTCTTGGTTCCGTTATGCTCCTCGTGTTTCCTCCCCTGATGATATTCGCTATTCTTCCAGCGCTTACAATAGGATTTGTTATTGCTGTTAGGAGCTTCTCAGTTTTGCTTGTAATGGGGTATACCACGATTTTTGCTGGCCTTTCAATGATGGGACTTTTAGGTCTCGACACGCAGGGAGCATCAGTGTACGAAGGCTTACCACTTAGAACTAACTTGGTTTTAAATGCCAAGATAGCAATGTTTGCCACAACTTATACGGCAACAATACTGATCGCCTTTGCACTGCTCCTGGCTAGTACTTTGATATCGCCATTTCTTTTGCTCATTCCATTATTCCAGTTACCTTGCGCATATTCGATTGGCGCAGCAGTAGGAGGTACGATTTACAAAACTCGTGGGGGTGGCCGAGTGACTTCGGTCAATCTAGTAGGTGATCAAGCAATCACATTTATCGCACTTATTGTGAGTGGCATAGTTGGTCTGATGCCCCTTATTGGGTATGCGGTCGCTTTGCTCCAGACGGGCAATCATCTATGGTCTATTCTTGTCCAACTTCTGGTTTCAGTGACCGAGATGGTTTTACTACGGATTGCAATACCTCGCATATTGAAGGATTAGCAGTTGTCCGCAAAACCTTTACGCGTGTTGTACATTAATTCTATGAGGATAAATACAGGCTAGGATGGTTCAAAATTGAGAACATGCAAATGCGGAAAAGTAAACCAACCGACACGTAAATTCTGTGTGCGTTGTGGTGCATCTCTTATTAAGACCGAAGAAGAACTTGCTGTGGAGCGGGCATCTGCTGTTGCTGCTCCTGCTCCTAGCGATTCTGTTCCAGCTACACAACCAACGGCGGCACCACCTCCACGTGTTGAAACCCCTGCAGAGCCTTCCCCAACATCTGGAGAAAAATGGGTCAGACCGAGTGAAGTTCCAAAGGACCGCTTGAGAACAACCTCTCCGAGTGTTGGACTTTCCGAAATGGAAAAAGCTAAAGCCGCGTTTTCTAGGGCTGAAGAGGTTGGAATAGATGAAAGTGGAGAAGGAATTGTAGAAACAAGAATGCTTAGAGCTAGTGAGGTTCGCGAGCTAATGGATGCAATTGAAAAGCAGCATGCAAGTCCAGAACCTGAGCCAAGTGTACCTACAGCACCTGTCGCACCACCAGCAGCTCCCCCATCCCCAGCAGCTCCACAACCAGGAACAACTTCAACCGCTACCCCCAAACCTGCTCCCACTCCTCCTCCAGTTGAAACGCCTGTGATTCGGGATTCCCCAGCCTCTGCAGCTCCCCCAACTGCTGCGGCTCCCCCCATATCACCTCCCCCAGCTTCTGCACCCCCTATTCCAAAAGCAACTGTTGAAGAACCAAAAGCGATGGAAGCTCCAAAACCGATGGAAGCTCCAAAACCATCGATAATGAAAGAGGAAACAGAGAAACCAAAAGCTGATGTGAAATTGGAGTCATCCGATTTAGAACCCTACCTTTCAAAAGTGGCTGATCCCGCATTCTATCAAGACGGGAAAATAAAGGATTATCTTGAAGACGTTGCCCGTACACTAAAAGAACTGAGATTGGCTGAAACCGATCTAGCTGAAGTCGAAACGAAACTCGAAGATGATTCAAGGACATCCCGGAACGCTTCTGAAACAAAGAGAATTGAAATAGAAGCACTAGAAGAAAAGATGCGTCTCCTAAAGCAAGAGTGGGATGCTGCTAAGAAGGCATATGATCTGGTTGAAAAACGCAGGAAGAGTGAAATCGCCACAAGAGAAGACCGAATCAAAGGTATCAAGAAGAACCTCGATAAAACTGTAACTCTCATTGAAAGACGCACCCGTATTCTCAGCAGGGAAAAGGGAACTGATGAATAAGATCAGTCAAATCTTATTCTTGCTGTATGATTGATATCCCTGCTGGATGTTCCGATTTGAAGGTCGAAGTCACCGTTCTCAATGGTCCAATCCTGTTTATCAACATCATAGAAAGCTAGGTCCTTGGCCTTAATCTTGATTGAAACTGTTTTACTCTCTCCAACACCAACCTGTGCTTTCTCAAATCCAACTAGTTCTTTTCTTGGGCGTACAACAGAGCTCTCTACATCGTGTGAGTAGATTTGAATAGTTTCGGAACCTGCTGTCGACCCCGTATTGGTTATATCAACATTGACAGTCAGGGTATCCGTCGGCGATGACAGTATATCTGATTCGAAACTCACACTTCCAATATCGAATGAAGTGTAGCTCAGGCCATATCCAAATGGAAACAAAGGTTCTACTTCCTTCTCATCAAACCATCGATATCCTACGAATATTCCTTCATCGTAGTGTACTTTCTTCTCTTCATCGCCTGGGTATGTTCTTGGAGACTCCTTATGGGCTGGTGAATCTGAGAGTTTACGTGGAAACGTGATTGGAAGTTTTCCAGATGGACTAACATCTCCAAAAAGGATGTTTGCTATCACTCTGCCGCCTTCCATTCCTGAATACCAAGGCATGAGAACTGCAGGAACTCTATCCAACCATGGATCCATTGCAATGGGGCTTCCAGCTACGATTACTACTATAGTGTTAGGATTGACTTCAACTGTCGATTCAATAAGGGCTACTTGATCGTCAGGAAGCTCGAGCTGCTTGCGATCATATGTTTCCGAGTCCATTCCTTTGTCATGGTTGAGTCCTACAAAGACAATGGCAACATCTGCCTCTGCGGGATTTGAAACGATTCTCTTCCCTGACACCTTCTCTTTCATTCCCTCAAAAGGGGTTATCTCATAGGGCGGTACAACTGCCGAAGAGCCGCCGTAACCAATTTTTCCAAATTTCTTTTTCAGATTTGATCCAAGGAGTGCAATTGTTTTTACATCCTCAAGCTTCAAAGGCAGGAGATCTCCTTCATTCTTCAGGAGTACGGCTCCTTCCTCTCCGATTTTTCTGGATAGCTCCTGATGTTCCCGTGTGTTAATTGCACCGGAAGGCAATTCGCTTGGCTTAGCAAATGCACCTGTGAGAAACATCACACGGAGATATCTTCTAACTGCATCGTTCAAAGTATCCTCAGAAAACTTCCCAGCATCTAACGCCGCCTGCAAAGATTTCCGTTTGTACTTGTTAGGAATTGGCATCTCCAAAGACAGTCCCGCGTTGATACAACCTTCTGTGGTTTCAATTGGACGTGTAGCAAACCAATCTGTCATTACAAATCCCTTGAATCCCCACTTATCCATCAATACGTCCTTGAGAAGGTATTGATTCTCACAGCCATATACTCCATTGATTTTGTTGTACGATCCCATAACTGACCATGGGTCTGCTTCCTTGACAACCTCCTCGAAAGCTTTCAGGTATATTTCATGAAGGGTTCGTTCACCCAATTCTGAACTGCTTGATCTTCTATCAATCTCTTGATTATTAGCCGCATAATGTTTGATACAAGCACCAATCCCTTCTCCCTGAACTCCCTTCACAACTGGAATTGCCAATTCTTTTGTGAGATAGGGGTCTTCACTGAAATACTCAAACGTTCTTCCGCAAAGAGGAGTTCTGTGGATATTTATTCCTGGTGCAAGTAGCATATGTCTACCAATTGCCCTTATTTCCTTGGCAATGGCCTTACCCATCTCATATGCGAGATTCCTATCCCAAGTTGCAGCTAAAGATATGGTCGCCGGAAATCGTGTTGCTTTCTTGAAACCTCCTGAATGTCTAGCAATTCCTAGCGGTCCGTCTGTCATTTTGAAAGATGGGATCCCAACTCGCTTGATGGGATTGGTTGAATACATTTTCGTCCATCCTTGACTTGTCAGTAGCTGGAATTTCTCTTTCAATTCCAACCTGGAAAGGAGATTATCGACTTGATCGTCTAAGTTATGTATCTCATATTTGATTGATTGTCCATTGTCTGTTGCCATTGACATCCCACTGATGTAATCCAATAGATATCCATTATATATTGTCATTGAGTGTCACCATCATAGCAGTACCATTAAAAGAAACAATTCCAACT
>JARGGA010000215.1 GCA_029210805.1 Candidatus Thorarchaeota archaeon | reverse complement strand
TATCTAAGGGAAGTCCAAGTTTGTCTAAGATTCCTGTAACTGTTTGCAACCCTTTACACGTAGTCCTGGAAGAGTACCTGGAAGAATAGGATATCTGAGATATACTCACTTTGTTCTTAGTGGCATCTTTGTTTTCTTATTGTGGTACTTTGTTGGTCCATGGATTGGTGAAGATAACACATTAGTCGCACTTCTTTGGGTGCTAGGTGGAAACATCCTGTACTATGCTTTAGCAATTGGAATGGCATACAAGTATAGGGACAATCGAGCATTCTGCAAGATTCTTTGTCCAATAACTGCACTCCTCAAGACAACTTCAAGGTTCTCGCTGATTAAGGTTAAAGCAGACTATGAAAAGTGTACAGACTGTGGAGCTTGTGAGAAAGCATGTCCTATGGATATTAAGATTCGAGATTATATCAAGGATGGAAAGAGAGTCACTTCAACAGAATGCATTCTCTGTCAGACATGCGTTAACTCTTGTCCTCAGAAAGTTCTAAGTTTGGCAATTGGTCTAGATATTGGTGGAAATGAACTGCTGAGATCGAGAACTGTATAGATTTCCACCCTCAAGGAGAATCAACTATCTGGTTCTCCTTTGAATTTCTCTCCCTTCTTGTCATTAGAGAGATTCGAAAGACTTTCATAGATTGTATTTTCAATTTGAGATGCGTTTAGGAGGAAACTCAATGTCGCACGCCAAGCACGTTCTATTAGCGCTAGCAGTAGTTTTACTGCTTTCTGTAACATCTAGCTCAATTACGCCCAAACAGGCAAGCTCACAAACCACACTTGCTGACTGGCCTGGAGGACTGATCATTGATCATACCTGTATTGACCTAGATTCAATACCTGATGACTGGATTGATTCAGCTCAAGCAAATGTAAGAATACATTATGCTCATACAAGTCATGGCGGACAAATTACTACTGGGCTTGCTCGTCTTGAATCATCTGACGCAAAATACAGTCAAGCACGAGGTTCAGGAACCCTTCCTACTGAGGAGGGCGCATTGTGTATGCTAGATGGTAATCCCCCCGATTCCTACATCACGCCAGACTTGTACTGGGAATCCACTGCAGGCATAACACAAACTCAGAATACAATTGACAACAATCCAACAATCACAGTTTCTCTGTGGTCCTGGTGCACCCAGCTGAACAGCTATGATACCACACAGGTTCAAGACTATCTGGATACAATGACTGCTCTTGAAACAGCAAATCCTGATGTTACATTCGTGTACATGACCTGCAATGCCCAAGCAGCAGGCAGCAGTGGCTACAATCGTTGGGTAAACAATGAGATGATTCGCGATTACTGTGAAAACAACAATAAAGTTCTCTTTGATTTCGCAGATTTGGACTCTTGGAGTGGCGGAGTACA
The DNA here is from genome assembly GCA_029210805.1 of Candidatus Thorarchaeota archaeon. Taxonomy (GTDB): domain Archaea; phylum Asgardarchaeota; class Thorarchaeia; order Thorarchaeales; family Thorarchaeaceae; genus MP5-2226. The sequence goes on along the minus strand of JARGGA010000215.1, from coordinate 4,635 downwards.
GAACACATACGAGTACACAGTAGAAGATACAACGTATGACATTCCTTTGGAGCATACCGATTTTAATGGGGATGAGGCTGGCCATACAACTTACACTAGTTGCGAGCAGAAAGGTCGCGCATTCTGGTGGCTTGCTGCAAGTCTTGCAGGTTGGAACGCTCCCACTACAACCGCGACTGGTACTTCGTCTTCTACATCAACAGGTACAGGTACGCCAACAGATCCACTAACTGCAGACATTACTGTGCTTGCAATAGCAGGCGGATTTGTGATTCTCCTTGTTATTGTAGCAGTGGTTTCCAACAGACGGTAAGGCAAAATAGCCATAAGTCCAGCAGATTTCGATTACATGTGAACTAGCATGCATAGAGGAAGGCTTCTCATGAATGATACTAAAGACACCGATAGTCCTTGGCCACTATTGATTCCAATTGTCGTACTAGTTATTGTGATGTTTTAAACAGAGGTATCGTGGCTGCTTATCCCCATCGTCATTCTCCTGTGTGTATTTGCAGGAAATCTCCGTGAAGAGAAGAAAATCGAGTATCAGAGAAAGTATTACAAAAAACCGGTAGTTGAAACAGAAACACCTACGTCTGGGTATTCACCTGCCCCTCAACTCGCCGATAAGAAACCTATCTACGACAGAAAGAAACAGAAGGATGAGGGTATTGCATTTGGAACGCTTATTCCCATAGTAATCTTGGGTTGGCTCTTCGTCACCTCGTTATCATGGGTTTTTCTAATTCCTATATTCTTCCTCTTTTGGAGTTTCTTTGCCAGTGTTCTCAAGAACATAAGAGGTCGCAGCGAAGTTCGCGAAGAGATTCAGAAGGGTGATGTAGAATCAATACAGGATATCGCTGATAGGACTGGAATGCGTGAAGAACAGGTTCGCAGACATATCGTCCACGATAAACGCGGCGGGACTGCTGACATTTGGTTTGATTCATCAACAGGTCAGAGAGCTTTTACTCCAGTCCCTGAGAGGACATCTGCCGATTTATATGGTTGCAAGTATTGCGGATTCGCTCTGAGAAGTGAAGACCGATTCTGCCCCTATTGTGGTGCTCCTATTATGGCTGAGAATTAGAGTGGCGAATAGCCACTCCTCAATTTCTCGTACTTTTGGTGGGATTTTCGTCCCACCAAAAGAATAACATTGGTAACAATCTGATTTAGGAATAAGAGATGACGTAGCCTTGAATGAATTGGAGGATTTCCTTGTTCGTAATATGACTCTCTTTTCCGCTATTGGACTTGCTCTAAGATTTGTCATTTATGGTATGCCTTCACTTGATTTGGTATGGCTTTGGCTGGTTCTTGCATTTGCTATTGGTAATGGTGGTGCTCTACTAGCAGTTGCCAAGACATACGAACGCCCTCGGTTCTATATTTATGGCATCATTTTGGTCATAATCGGATTCCTACCGTTGCAACTTCTCTTCGGTTAGGTATCATCGACGATAAGGGATTAGCATTGGAATTTTGGATTTGTAATCGATGTAATCCTCTCCAAACTCTTGCTCAAGCTCTTTCTCCTCCTTTAAGCAAACAATGTAATCCCGAATAACGAGAATCGGAGTAATCAATAAGGCATAGAAGATAGAGAGCATTAAACTGATGCCAATATGAGAAAGGATTGCCCCTAGATACTGAGGATGTCTAACTCTTCCATATACCCCCTGTGTAATAATCTGATCTGCTCTATGGGTTTCTGATACCTTCAAACCCAAATCCGTTACACCCTTAATACCGAACCAAATTCCTGGAATAAGAAAGACAAGACCAATCAAGAAACTGGATAGAGAAATCGAAATCCATTCAAGTGAGAACATAAGAAAATCGCTGGATATTGGCAACACGTAGTTCATTTGGGGGGAAAGCCATATTCCAAAAAGGAATAGAAAATACCCCCACCCTGATATAATTCCCAAAACACCTCCTATCCTCTCTCCCTTCTCTTTTCCAAATCTGCCGTCAAGTCGTTCGTGTTCGACTGATAAAAAATGCAGTGGGGTGAGAAGAAGGGCTCCAGCAAGTGATAGAAGAAACCATGTTGACATAATCGCTCACAAGTCAGTTCTGCAATAATCTTCCTATAAGGACATAGGCAAAGCTCACAATGAAAAACAGCATCATTTACAATAGTTAAATACGGCATTTCAAATCTCTCTCCATGCGTATTCGTACTTCTTTAATTATTGCATCTTTTATCCTGACAATAATGCTAATTCAACGTGCATCTGGACACGTTTCTGTTACTGGAGAACCTGGAGAAACCCTTGAAACAGCAGTTGAGATAGAGGATCCAACAAAATCGTTTGTTATTTACTCGGAACTTCATGAAGAAGGCGAAGCACAATACTTCAAATTTGAAATGGATTCAGGAACCCGTCTTAGAATGACCCTCATGATTCCCACAGAGTATGCGAGTACGCTGTTTAGACCTACACTTGTAATAATGGGACCGGGATTGACCAATTCGAGTAACATATCTGATCATATTACTGAGCATGTTGAAATGCCTGCAGATACTGGAATCATGATATTTAATGAAGCATTGCAACTAGCTGAATATGAGGGATTCACCCCATCATACTTCTATCTTCTCGAAGACGTTAGTCTAACTGTTCCTGAAACTGGGGTGTACTACTTTGCAGTTTATGACGAAACATCACATGGACGATATGTTATTACAATTAGCTACCGGAAAACATTCACAATTGATGAATGGCTGTTGGTTCCTATCAATGTGATTTCGATTCATATTTGGGAGGGGCAAAATCTGGTTCTTGTTCTAGCGCCCTTGCTTCTCACCGTAGTAATTGGATTATTTCTGATTCATAAAAAGCAACGCGAAAATGAAAAGATAGCAAAACCCACAACCTACATCGGGTTGATAGGGGGTCTTCTAATCATAGGTAGTGGTATTCTATTATTCTACCAAATGGTCTGGGCATTATTATTCGTTCCAGCAAATCTACAGATATTGATAACATCCATCTTTGGTATTCTTCCAATTTTACTAGGTTTCTACACTTTACGTACACTCATGCGATTAGAAAAAGAACCAAAAATCGCAGACAATATGAAACTCATCGTAGTTGCTATTGCATCACTCTTCGTTTGGGGTGGGCTTTTAGTTGGGCCAGTTCTACTTGTATCCATAGGGCTGCTTTCGATTATTCAACTTCGTTAGGCTTAAGTGAATCCCTGTAGTTGATGAATGCCATAAAGGTGGCATTTCATGACACAGACATATCGCGTTATAGCAAGAGTACACGAGCTTCGTGCTGAAGGTGCCAAAGAACCGTGTCCATATTTCAAGCTATACGATGAATTTGACCTTTCTAATCCTGATGAGCGGAAGCTTGTATGCAAATGGGCTTTGAATTCAATGTTCCCACTTGCAGCAGTGTTGGAATTCGGTGGTGTGTTTCCTTGGGAAGCCGACCCCGACAGAGCTATGGTGGCTTGCCCTGATCCTCATAGAATAGTTGTCTTTGAACTAAGACGTGAAGAAAGGCCATCTGATTAGTTCCATCATTTGGATATTGGTATCAATCGTTTCTGGATAAATTCTTGAAGCGACTGACGTTTCTCTTCGATTAGTGGTTTTACTTTCGAGTCCACCTTTTCGATAAGACCGATACTAACCGTCACATCATCTTTTTCCTGATCAATTTCCCAACGGCCTACTATTCTACCGTTAACCCATATTGATGGTCTCTTCTCACCAGAGGCGTTCATGCCTTTAGGTGGTCCAGGAGGTGGGGGTTCCATCTTTGGTGGCCAATAATGCTCTCTGTTTCTTGGGAAGAGGATATTCTCCATATCCTCGGAGAGATACCATTGTCGGTCTTTGTATGCTTTGGGGAAATGGTCCTCGTAAGGCAAGAAGAAAACAATAGGCTCCGATGGTGGCTCAAGTGATGAGGATATTTCCAAATCATCCTTTGTCATGTAACAGGGCTTTCCATCAGCTTCAACCATATTGATGTCCTCAGTAAGATTGCCAAACAACTTCTTTGCTTCTGTCTTCTTTGCAGGTAGCCACCAAGAGAAGTCATCAAGTGAAACTGGTCCAAAAGTGGATATGTATCTGAGTGTTAATTCTCTGCGTGCCTGCTCTTCTTCCATCTTAGGAATACTTGCTCCATCAATCCATCTGCTCAATAAGTCGTAATCTAACCTATTATTTCTGGCATGAGTACTCCTTGTACGAATTACAAGACCCCTTCCATTGGCCATGAGTAAAATCCATCGCATCTGATCTCCGATATGGGGGAGTTTCTTCTTCAGATCATTCATACTTGCAGGACCATCACTGAGCACTCCGATAATCTCGTCAATCCTCTCTTCAAGTTCAGCATCTGAAAGCCCTTTGATTGGAGGAGCCGGTCTCATGGACCGTGCAAGATGGGGGCCCAATGCACTAAGGATGAGCGGGAACATGTCAATATGGATCACATGATGTGCATTTCGAAACGCCGGTCGCCGTAGCAGATACTTTCCACTTGTGTTCATTGATTTGAAAACTTGTTCTGCCTCGAAATCCCCTATGCGTGCCCAAGCTGATAAGTAGGGTGTCCAATAATCTGTAGAATGAAGAGCTATTGCACCTCTTGCCAC
>JARGGA010000214.1 GCA_029210805.1 Candidatus Thorarchaeota archaeon | reverse complement strand
AGTGCTGCAAGTATTGAGGATGCCTTGGACTTCACGTTTTCTTCAGATATGAGTGGCAATGAAGCAATTTGCTCCTCATGTCTGTACAAGTATTTGGTCACACTAACAGACCTGTATGAAGACCTTCTTTCTGAAACAGAGAAGAGTGCAACCATTCTTAGTTACTCGAAAGATCTTGTTAACAGGATTGCAGAAGAGCTGAGTTTGTATAATCTCTATTCAAATAGAAATATCATTCTCACGAAAGAAGAAATAATTGAACAACATATTCATTATCTGACAACAGAAAGAGGAAAATTAGCTCAATTGACCCTAGTAACAGATTCCTCAGAAATACAGGGTAACTTCGAAGTTCTTGTAAGAGTGCATCGCGCTTTATCAAGACTTGAGGCAGTTTTTCTATTCCAAGTTCTGTCTTTGAACGATGCTGATGATGACCTAACAGCATTAACATTGCTAAAATTCATGGTGGAAACAGCCAGTAGAATTCTTGCAACTCATGATGACATTCGGAGGCAAAGAGAGTTGTTAATCCAACTGGGAATTTCTATTGACGATCTGGATGATCTTCTAAGCGAAAAGGAAGAACAGAGAGTGAATGCTGAGCGTAGATTTCGAAATCTCATGGTATTGCTATCCCAAGTAAGTGGCAGGCCCTCATAAAAACGGCTATATCCATCCAAGCTCATTATATCTCAGTGTTTTCTCCTTAAAGAGAGAGGAAGTATTGGAGTCCCCCTGTTATGGATGTGCTAGGACGCGAAAGCGAAGTAGACCAAGGATCAATCCAAGTTGTAAGAGGCTGTCCTTGCTACAAAGTCTTTGGAAAGGAGAAACTGTGCGTTAATAATGATGAAGTTCTTGAAGTGGAAGTAATCGAAATTGATCCTTCTCTTTTTGCATTCAATACCAATAAAGATGCCATGGAGAAGGAACGTGCATCTGAAGGAAACATTTGCTACGCCTCAATTTTTGTCAATCATCCAGATAACAAAGTGTATTGCATTTCTCAAGGATGGGTTCTGAGGATACATGGAAAAGATGTTCCAGGTAACGATCTCGAGGATGCACTGCAGTTTTTGTCAACAAAGGACCTTACTGATAGCGCAGAGATTTGTAGCGAATGCTTGTACAAATTCATTCTGACACTAGGAGACACATTTGCAGACCTTATGACAAAGAAAGAAAAAACTGACGAGGTCAAAAAGTATGTCGATAAGTTTTCCCTCAAGATTGCTGTGAAACACAGCCAAATGGATGAAATGATGAGACCCATAGGCACAGAAGACGAGATAGATGATGGAGTTGATCATTTCGCATTTCTCAGAGAGTATTTAATCCAGCTATTAGACCAACAGCACTCATGGAAAGCATTGAATCAGGCATTAAGAAATACCAATGAAGAAGACTGGCTGCTCAAAATAGTAGAAATGCGGGAGAGATTAGCTCGTTTAGAGTTTCAGTTCTATAGTCAGACACTACAGCTTCGAGATATCGCTGATTTTAACCTCATGATCAAGATGCTTCAATATGTTCTGAAATCTTCAGCTGAGATTCTAAAACTGAATGAAGAAATTCATACAAAGATTCTTTCAAAGGAGTTCACAGAAGCAGCTGAAAAGGATGATAGACTAAGACATCTCGCAACATATGCAACTTATTCAAGAACGGTAGAACACAACTTTGGAAACATTCTACAGATTTTGAGCAAACTATAATCTGCTGCTATTCATGAACACTCAGGTTAAACAAGAAAGCGAGTGTCTGAATTTATAGAGGTCATCAAGTTAGAAACGGTATGGGTTATGTTGGACTGATTCCACTCTTCTGTGAATTCTCGATATATCTTAAGATCTTCCAATACTTCGGTGGCAGTATCAATAATATCAGATTCTTTTACAGCTGCTCCATTTCCAAGACCGGGACATATTCTTTTCATGGCACTAAGACCCCAAGAGATAGCTTCACTACTGTTGTCAAAAACGAATGGAAAGGACCTACAAGCACCAGGTCTTATTTCATGGATCATACAAAGACTATCCTTGAGAAACAGACATTCGCCATCTTCTGATTTCTTGAGCGCTATTGTAGCAAGACCATTTTCAGTCAGGACCTGAGGAATATGCTCCAATCCGGGAGGAATTTCATCACCATTGTGAGGTATGTAAAAGTCAAGCGCTCTTATCATTTGTTTGGGGGTCAATCCCAAGCCATTTGCAATTCTAGTTATATCTCGACCAGTTAGTGTTACAATCATCTCTATCTGCCTGCAGCAGGCACCACATCTAATGCATTCAAAATGCACCTCTGAGGGGGCCAGCATCCAACACCGCCTACTTCAATGTCTGAAGGAATTTCGCCATTACCTCGATTCCATCCATTATGTCTTGAGTCGAAGCAGCATATGAAAAACGTAAATGATTGTCATATGCTTCTCCAAATATGTGCCCAGGAGCAGTCACAACGCCAGTCTTTTTCAGAAGCAATTCTGCTAGAGTGGCGCTACTCAATTCGTATTCACTAAAGTCGGGGAATACGTAAAAAGCACCCATTGGATTCAGACATTCCACTCGGATTATTTCACAAAATAGCTTCTGTATCAAATCTCGACGGTCTTGGTAGGCATTGCGCATCTTATCGATTGAGCTTTGATCACCTCGAATGGCTTCAACACCAGCATACTGAACAAACGTAGTAGCGCAAGAAGTCGTGTTCTGCTGAACACGAACCATATTCTTTATTGTAGATGGAGCTGCGATTGCATATCCTAATCTCCATCCAGTCATCGCATATGATTTTGAAAATCCACTGACACAAATTGACCGCTTCAAATCAGGATCAACTTCAAGCATAGATGTCTGCTTAAAACCATCATACACCAGTGATTCATATATTTCATCACTGAAAATCAAAAAATTATGATCGCATGCTAAATCGTAGATAAATTTCAAATGGTCCTTTGTTAGGACTCCACCTGTAGGATTATTGGGAGAATTGATCACAATTCCTGCAACTTCCTTCCCCATCCTATCTTTCAATGCTTCTTCGTTCAGTTCGTATCCGGGATTCGTCGTAACATCCACAGGTAAAGCTCCTGAATGGCGAATAAGCGTCTTGTAGGTAGGCCATGCAGGATTAAGAAGTAATACATCATCACCAGCATCAATGGTTGAAAGGAAGCCATTGAATAAAGCCATCTTTGCCCCAGGAGTAACGATAACATTCTTGTTTCCATCTATCTTTATTCCTCGCTGCGCATACATATACTCAATGGCATCAAGCAGTTCAGGAACTCCTCGAGATGAAGCATATCTCGTTTTTCCCTCATTGAGAGCTTTTATTGCAGTATCAATAATATTCTGAGGAGTTGAAAAATCAGGTTGGCCAACCTCGAAGTGATAAATTTTCTTACCTTCTTTTTCCATCTTTGTGGCTATTTCTAGCATTTTCAGAGTACCCGAAGCGGGTATTACTTCCATATGATGAGATGTCCAATCCATATCTTCGCCACCATCATTCAAAGGGTCAGACTAAATAGACGAGGAGCATTCGGACTGATGAGCTCATTATATCAGTTGTGGAGTGAACTAGATACGGCAGGATTCTATAATTTTGTCAATCTGATGTTGAGTTCCAAGAGCTTTGATGCGCTCGGGAAGTGCCTGCCCTAATCCAAGTTCATATGCCTTTCGAATGTAATCAATTTGCAAGGGATTGTATCCAAGTAAGGTTGCACAGTATGCATCTAAGGCAACTGGATCTGTACTAAGTATAACACCCCCAATATGACGAGTGATGCCATTCTCTCTTTTTCCGATCACAAGGTTTGTGAGATCGATAATACTAAGCACTGGTCGGAACATCTTAAGGAGCTCAACTAGCAAATCGCTCAAGTGATCATGAAAGACATCTTTTCGAACCATGGGAAGAAGGCCGAATAGATTCTTTATTCCTGCACTGATCACTATATTTTCTTGTGTTTTTAGAGTTGCAATATTCACTAGAAATCTGTTTTTCATTAGGATTTCTGCAACTTCTAAGTTTTCTAAAAAAGAATCGGTACTCTGGGAGGGTACTAGGGGATTCTCTGATAAATTGTGGAGTTCAACGTTTTCCCCAACAAGAGAATCATATCCACAGGACGAAAATGCGTTCTCAGCTGTTCGAACCGGATTATCGCTTTCAACAATGGATATTGGAGCAATTCTTCTAAAGAACGCAACAACCGCCCTCATTAAATCTAAAGTTGTGTTCCCAATAGAATCTGGGTTGAATATTGATGGCTTGATAATAATTCTTTCAACCGCAGCAGGTATGGAAAGAGGAGAAGGAAGTTTTGATAGAGCGGTGGCGAGAGATTCCCAAGGATTTCTTTTTGCCGCTACTACTACAAATGATGTGTCGCTTGTACTCAATCGTGAAATCCCCGAGATATTACGCCTTGAATTAGATATCATCCACCGAAGAACAGTCTTCGTGCTCTCCGTCGTCGTTCTTCTTCACTTTCCTCTGTTTCAGGAGGCAGTGGAGGTGGTGGGGGGGTTTCCTGGTCATTTAGATCATCTGATTCTTCTGTTACTTCGTCCTCGATAAGAGTAGCTGGAGATGGGTCATCCATTGGACTCCAATCTTTTGGCGGTGCCGGAATTTCATTCATTTCAGGTGCTGCAGGAGCCGGAGGCTCTTCCAAAGGTACACGGTCATCAGGGGAATCGTGATCGGGAGAATCCCAGCCATAGCTTGGCCGCTCCACAGATATCTCTTCATCGTCAAAAGAAAATTCAGTTTCATCTAAAGTTTCTTCAATGACGATATCCTCCAAGTCTTCTTCTTCAGAAGGAGGAGTTTCTATACCATCAGATTCGGAAGATATGATGAGTGGATCAGGCTCAACAAGATCAAAATCTGAAGAAAAGTCACGAGGCTGTCCGCTGCTTGCTAAGCTTTCATCACCAAGGGTGCTATCCGAAGAACCCATTGAATCAATACTGATAACGCCATCATCGAAAATAGATGTGTCCATTTCTTCTTGCTCAGATTCAATTACTATTGGTACATCCTCGATACTGTCCTCTCCCTCCGGCTCAAGAATAATCTCTGGTGGTGTGTTTTCAAATTCACTACCTTCAAGGATAGTTTCTGGCTCTTCTACAGGTGTAGGGGGTGTTTCGTATATATCATTGGTTTCCATAAAGTCCTTTGCGGCTTCCTCTGATGAAAAGGCGACTCCGAGTTGTTTATGTAAGCAGCTTTCACAACGCTTTGCTGCAGCAACAAGACCTTCATGAAGGAAATCCTCCAACGGCTTTGCCCGGCTTTTGTTAGATCTTGACCATTTTGTAAATGAGTCAACCATTCGAAGGGCGTCTCTGACACCCATCCAGTAATCATCAGACCTATTTTGCTCTGAATCCATTTACAGCACCTATCGTCGGCCACTGCAAGTTTAGACAAAAGGCTTTCCATCACGAAGGTATTACTCACTTTCTGAATCTTTGTTCTTTGAATCAAGAACTTCTTGAAAAAGCTCTTCGAACATGTTGAGAATTTCATGCCGCTTGAACTCATCAATATCAGAACCCACGGTAAGTATCCGTGTCGGAGTTCCACTTCCAAGATGTTCGCAGATTTCTTCTCTATAGATTGCTTCAATTTCGGGATCTGTGTCCTTTAATACAATAACAACAGCATTTGCCCCTGAGTAGGTAACGTCTAAGAGAACGTCAAGGGCTGAATGGCGTGGGGACCAAGTGACTGCTCGTACCTTACTATCCTTAGTTTCCACATTGGTAGTTCCAATTCTTATGCCATCAACTGCGACTGCACTTTGATTTACAACTAATAGCACCTTCTCAAGGATGGCATCCTCTGGTCCTACGATAGTCACTTTGAAGAGGTATCGCTTTCTTTTCTTTGATTCAGGTGTTTTTACCTTCTTTCCAGCCATGTCAGTTACCTCATGATTGTGTGACTGTCTGATATATTCTGGCGTTAGGTTTCCTTGATATGTCTTGTGAGCAATT
>JARGGA010000213.1 GCA_029210805.1 Candidatus Thorarchaeota archaeon | reverse complement strand
TTATCACTAAATTTCTTACTGTAATAATGCCTGTTGTTATGCAAATCATGTTTGGGATTACTCCATGGTGGATTACGGCAATTATTGCTTGTGAAGAAGCAGTCGCAATTGCTACAAGTGTAAAAATTATAGCAGTTCTAACTGCTCTCGTTGGTTGCTATTTTCTTGTGACAGGATTGCTCAACGATCAGGCAGATCCCGATGACACATATGGTCGATTGACTATCTAGTACAATTAACTGTGAGAATGATACATATGTCTCCGTGCAAATTGGACCAAAAAAGACGAAGCGATGCTGTTGATGAATTTAAAACAGTTCTCTCAGCTTATGGTATTGCTATAGCACAACCAAAGGACAGTTTAGGCGTTTCGAATATTGGGGTACCTGACGCTCGGCAAACGCTGAGGAAGTTACGTGATAAAGGCGCGTCCAAACTACTTCTTGCACGGGGAACCATTATTTTTGTGGTAATTGTTTTGTTCATTCTATCGTTGATATCTGAAACTAACGGTGTTCCAACTTTAGATGTCCTCAGACCATTTGTAATAGCATCAGGTCAAGCTATCTTTGAAGCAGTCTACACAATTTACATTGGTTATATATTTGTACCAATGGCTATGGTTATCATCTCCATCGTGTTTCTATATCATGATTATTACCTTTTGGCATCATCTGAGAGAGCTAGAACTATATTTCCTTGGGACTGGTTTGGTATCTCTCTTATTGTAGTCCTTCTTGGAGGATTTATCTTCGGTTTTGTACTTGAAACCATATTATTACAAATTAACTCAATATCATTGGACGCATTAGGGGTAGATGCAATCATTGTTTATGGATTTGGATTGATTGTCATAGCAATCCCCTTCTCATTGAAAGTGTTTACCGCCAGATATGTGCATTGGCGAAATTCTGTTCATTATGAAATTAATCTAAAGGTAAAAGCTGTTCGTGAATGCATTCTTTCCTCAAGTCCTGATTCAATTATTGATGCTTCGAATGTTGCTTCTGAAGAAATAATTGGTGAAGCTAACAAATCCTTAGCGAGAGGAATAATCATGCGTGCTTTATTTGGAGCATTGATTTTATCCATCTTATTGTCCGTCATTTGGGTTCAGATTGGACAATTCATCATTATCGATTTAGCTATTCAGTTGATTTCCGGAACCCTCTCTTTTGGTATATCATTCATAGCGTTCTGGCTGTCTAGAAAATCTATTCTATCTGAAAGAACCGATTTAGAAAATACAATTGGTTCTCTCTTAATCGTTACATATTTCCTCGCTATACCATTCTCATACATTTCTTCAGGGATACTATTATCGATATCCCTTATTGGATTTGGTTTTCTTGCATCTATGTTTCTATTGTATCAGGGACGTATACTGTCCCTAGAACACTCCTCACTTCTTGGATATTGCCATTACAAATCTCTCTTGCACCTGAGCAATAAGGATTCCAGTTGGGATTTTATTAAGAGCACTCTAACTGAATTGGATGAATTCATGAAACGGAATTATCTAATATTGGACAATAATCGTCCTAGTTGATGAGTTTGTTCAGTACCTAGTACTATGCTTCCTAGAATTGCTAAGCAAGTGTATGTAGAACGAATCTTCATCCTCTGCAGGCTATCTTTCTTTTTGATAGTCCTTAGTCAGATTTGATTCTATTGATTTCTGAAGCTTCTAATGCTATCAGTGAGATTCAACGAATTCGTGAATGGTCTGCACGAATGTATCTATATCTTTGAGATTGTTCATGAGAATCTCAAAAAGCATCTCGTTATCAAAATCTCCATAGAGATGTACAATTCGATTTCTAAATCGGGCCATCTGAGCAAGGCTCTCCCCGAACTGATTGGAAAACACATTATTAGCCGCGAGAATCGTGAATACAGAAGCATAATCGCTAGGTTTTTCCCATCCCATGATGCCTATGAGATGATTCCCAATATCGAGACATATCTGAATCGCTTCTAGAAGATAATACTTACCAGCACCAAGTTTCAGCTTATCTTTGAGGAACGAAGATTTTTCTTCCTTGGATAGATCCCTTAGGATATTCATCGTTGTTGAAAGCCGAGATAGCCTAGAATCGATGGTATCACGATGTATCATATCTTTCCCGTCTCCACAATTCTTCGATACATATATTGATTATATTGATCGATTATTGGCTTGAAATCAAAATACTCCATCAAGGTTCTTGATTCGAATTCCAACCGTTCATAATCGTCCATGGAGTAGATTATTTTGCCATCTCTGATAACATTGTATCTGTGTTCCAATGAAGAGTCATTGAGAACTCGTACATCAACCTCAGCAGTATTTACCAGCTCCCCTATAGAATGTGAGATCTTCAAGGAAATATGCCCTCTTTCAATAGAAGTACTATTCCTATTCAGTAAAATGGCTAAATCGATATCACTCAGGGGTGTCTGCTGGCCTCTGGCATGAGATCCGTAGAGATAGCATACGATAACATCGAAAGAGCGAAGTAATGTACCTAACCGATCGATAAATCTCTCATCAAGCAGGGGGATGTTTTTTTCAGGTTCGGGATTACTCAGAGTAGTAAACCTCCGCTTGAGCCATGACATCTTCCCGGAAGTACCTACTGAGGTCCTCCGGTGTTCGGAGGTCCACCTTACGACCAAACAGATTTGTTAATTCATTCTCGATCTCAATAAGGAGGAAGAATCCCGGTTTGTGGCCAGATTTGAATTCAACTAGAATATCCAAATCACTATCAGGTCCAAAATCTTCTCTCAGAGCAGAACCAAAAGTTGAAAATTTTCGGATATGATGCTTTCTACAGAACCTTGCAAGTGTTTCTTTTTCTGGAAGTTCTATCTGCAGAGTCATTTTGTCACATCCATCTTCTTCTCAATGCTTTTTGTTTTTCAACTCTTTTCTCACATTTGAATAGGTTCTGCTGCTGATAAATACCAAGTATTGTGATTTAATCTGTTTCCACAAGCAGATCAAAAGTGTAGCTCGCGCAGTACCTAGTGCTGTGCTTTCAAGGAATTGTTAAGAAAGTGTATGTAGAACACCTTCATCCTCTGGAGGCTATCTTTGTTTTAGACAGTCTTCTGAATGAGTGGGAACTAGGTTTTCTGAAGCTTATTCACTCGTCAAGAAAATGAATATGTTCATCACTCGCCTTCACAAAATACATTGGTTTGATTCCAAGTTTGATAAGATCTTCCTACCACCAATCTTTGCCACAGACCTCACAGAGAAACCATCTGCCCTCTTTCTCGGTTATGTTTTCTGCACGCTCTGGGCATGTAGCTTTTGCGCGCATCATTAGAATCAAAATCCATTTTCTATCATAAAGAAATCAAGTCATTTCAAGAGATAGCTTATCATTCACCTTTTGAACCATTTCGAAATGTCTGTCAGTTGTCTGAAGTGTCATGTTTCTATTCAAGGCCACAGCAGCAATGACTAAATCCACAGCAGGAATGGGACTGCCTTTTTTGAGCAACAGTGACGCCAATTCGAAGGCAAGGTCATAATCATCTCTCCCGGGAACAATCACCTTCAGGCCCTTGAGTTTTGCAGCCTTTGGAAACTCAATTAGGTTGAGAGACGTTGTGGACCCCTCAATTGTATCGACACTATCTCTCATCAGATTTATGAGGATGTTCGTGTCGTAGAGAGGCGCTCCCATTCTTTCTCCCTCATTTTCTTGTAGTGCTCTTCAGCGTTATCTAGTGAAATATCACTAAGATTTACTCCCGCTCTTTCTGCAAGACTCTCGTAGTGTTTTGTATCCAGAGTATCGCTTCCAGTCAGCTTGTCAAGATATTCTAAAATCGCCCTTCGCACGACTTCACTCCACTTGATTTCTGGATGCTTCTTCATTCTCTCTCTAATATCATCAGGGAGTGACAATGTCATGTTTGCCATACTTGTATTATGTGTACTCACATATTTAAGTGTCTACAAAATTTCCTATCGAATATTCGATATCGCTCAATTTAGATAAATGTGCTTCCAAGAATTGTTGGGGTGCATGTAGAAAATCTTCATCCTCTGCAGGCTATCTTTGTTTATTGACAGTCTTCCGGTAGCGAAAATTCAAGATGGTTTGTATCTATCGCAATTCTAGTTGTGATGTTATGAATTTCCAAGGAACCGTCCTTCTTCTCACAGGTCGTATGGCATATGATGGCCTTGAGCGAATGGCCTCAGGATTTGATAATGTGCAAGTTGAAAAGCTGCCAATTTCTGTTGCGGCATTCACAACGCCAAGGCTTGTTTCTCGACACATCTCTAACTTCGTCGAAAAACACAAGCCTGATGTAATATTGGTATCAGGTCTTGCCAATGGAGATTACTCAAGACTATCCGAGGAGATTGGAGTTCCTATAAAGAAAGGTTCGCGATACCTTTCAGCTGTACCTATACTCTTGAGAAATCTTCATGATGTCCTGCCTCTCCTTTCAGGAAAGGAACCTGCAGATGCCACTATCAAATCAAAAATCCATGAAGAATTGCAAAATCGAATCAATCAGATTGAAGATGAAGATGTTTTCGGAATGCGCAATTTCAGACTACGCTCAGGACTTTCTATTGGGCTGTCTTCCTCCTAGAGTGATGGCAGAGGTGGTTGATGCTACCAGTCGCCCATTCGAGTCCTGTGTATTAGGCGCTCAATACTATTCAAAATGGGCGGACATTCTTGATGTGGGCTGTACAGTCAACAAATCTGATCCTGATAGAGTCTCAGAAATAGTTGCAGAACTTCATAAGTTCAGACTCCCCATAAGCATCGACACCCTTGATCCTGAAGAGATTATTGCAGGAGTGGATGCGGGAGCTGAGATTGTACTCTCTATAGATAGAGGTAATCTCGATGTGGTTCAAAGAATTCCAGAAGATATAGCACTTGTATGCCTTCCGACCAATGTATCAGCTGGGATTTTCCCACGAGATCCAGCTGAACGTGCAAGAATCAGTGTGGAGATGTGTAATGAGTTGAGGAAACAAGGGTATGAGAATCTTCTGGCTGATCCACTCATGGAATCTCCAATCAATCCGGTATTGATGCATTCCTTGGCTGCCTATTATCAATGTAGGAAATTGGATTCAGACCTTCCCTTCTTGGCAGGGCTTGGCAATGTTACAGAGTTTGTTGATTCCGATTCAGTGGGTGTGAATTCTCTTCTTGCTTGTCTTGGCATTGAACTAGGAATCTCTGTTTTTCTCTCCACTGAAGAAAGACCATCAACATACGGATGTATAAGGGAATTAAAGTCCACTGCGATGATGGGATATGTGTCTAACATCTTAGGAGCACCTCCCAAAGAAGTTGGTATTACCTCCTTTGTGGCAAAATCAAGCTTCTTTGATGTCCAATCAGTTTCAGAAAACGAATCATATGAATTGGTGATTAGGAAGGATTGGGAATATGAGTTAGACCCGAGTGGTTCCTTTAGAATAGGTGTTGACTATCGCACCGGCATGATTCTTTGTGAACATAAATGGAGGGATGGATCAATCCATCGTTTGAAGTCTGATTCTGCAAATACAATGTTGCAGGAGATTCTCTCCCTAGGATACATCAGCCTTCTCGATCATGCAGCCTATCTTGGGTCTGAACTGACTCAAGCAGAACTATCCCTAAAGGTAGGCCATAATTACAATCAAGATGCAACATGGGATACTGAACTAACACTAGACCTATAGCTAGTTATTGTTCACAACACGAAGACATTGCATCTCTCACCATCACCTACCTAGTTGCGTCGATATACTGTATTTAATTTCCAACGTGTAACTTCTTGGTTTAGATATTGTATCTCATTGAGTGGTTAAGTATGGGAAGGAAGAAAATCTGTTCCGCGGCACGACTCTCTAAGCCAATTGCTCTTATGGGCGCTACATTATTCTTGCTCATACTTCCCATATTCAGCAATCTCCCTCATGTTCAAGGATTTACTCCAAACAATCCAGTAGGGGACCGTTCATTGTAAGTTGCACGATCTTGGACACCAGAGTGAAGTGCTCCCAGA
>JARGGA010000212.1 GCA_029210805.1 Candidatus Thorarchaeota archaeon | reverse complement strand
TCTGGGAGCACTTCACTCTGGTGTCCAAGATTGTGCAACTTACAATGAACGGTATAAGTGTCAGTGGTATGGTTCTGAGCTTATAGTTGTATCGAGAACATTTCCCTCCTCGAAGAGATGTTCACGTTGTGGACATAATAAGACAGAACTCTCTCTGTCAGAGAGGGATTACCATTGCAATCAGTGTGGATTGAGGATTGATAGAGATCTGAACGCCGCGCTGAATCTAGTCACCGTCAGTTTGCCGGAGACTCAAACTGCCTGTGGAGAGGATGTAAGACTTTTCAGAAATCCCTTGGGATATATTGAAAAGCAGACCTCGATGAAGCAGGAACCGAACATCAATCCCTGACATCAATGTCTAGGTTTGTAATAAGTTTCGGGAAACGGTGCTGAGTCTTGGCAGAATCATCTAAACTTCGTTCTCCAATCGTAACTGTTCTAGGACACATCGACCACGGCAAGACATCCCTTCTCGATAAGATGCGGGGTACGGGTGTCCAAGAACGCGAAGCAGCAGGAATCACTCAGCACATTGGTGCCTCGTTCTTCCCGACTGATACAATCATGTCCATTTGTGGAGATCTCCTCAAATCAATGAATACTACACTATCGATTGACGGGCTTTTATTCATTGACACGCCAGGTCACGAAGCGTATCTCAATCTACGTAGGCGAGGTGGAGCAATTGCGGATATTGCGATTCTTGTTATTGATATCAATGAGGGAGCCCTAACGCAGACGTACGAATCATTGAAGATACTCCGTTCCGGCAAAACTCCATTCCTGATTGCAGCCAACAAGCTTGACAAAGTTCCTGGATGGAAGAGTAAACCGGGAATGTCTCTAATGCAGGCAATAAAGGCACAACCATTAGCAGTTCAATCAGAACTGGATAGGAGGCTCTACGAGGTTGTAGGAGCTCTATCAGGGAACAATATTCAATCCGAGAGATTCGACCGAGTTGAGAGCTTCGCAAAGAGTGTGGCAATTGTACCTACAAGTGCAAAAACAGGTGATGGAATACCTGAGTTGCTCATGGTATTATCAGGTCTAACCCAGCAGTTCATGAAAGAGCGATTAACTGTTTCAGCGGGACCTGCAAAAGGTGCAGTACTTGAAATACGGGAAGAAACAGGCCTCGGACTCACTCTTGACACTATAATCTATGATGGAGTGCTCAGGAAGACGGATACCGTTGTCATAGGTGGCTTGGATCATGTTGTTGTGGCCAAGATCAGAGCTCTAATGCAACCTAAACCACTTGACGAGATTCGAGATCCGAAAGAGAAATTCACATCAGTTTCTGAGGTTCATGCGGCCGCTGGTGTCAAAATAGTGGCACCTGATCTTGAAGGAGCAGTAGCAGGAGCTCCTGTTTATGCTGTATCAGATCCGGCACTATTGGAAGAGATTAAGCAAAAAGTGCGTGACGAGGTCAGTTCCATTCGAATACAGACTGACGGTTCAGGTGTTGTTCTGAAGACTGATACGCTCGGCTCCTTGGAGGCAGTGTCACAATTCCTACAAGAGAGAAAAGTTCCTTTAAGGTCTGCAGACGTTGGGCCGATAGTAAAACGCGATGTCATTGGGGCCTTTGCATCAGGTGACACAGACCCTCTGAATGCGGTAATCTTGGGATTCAATGTTAAATTTGGACCAGATATCGAAGAGTTAGCAGCAGAGTATGGTGTAGAGGTGTTCTTGAACGAAGTCATCTACAGATTGTATGATGACTATAATGCTTGGATAATGGTAAAACGGGAACAGGCGAAAGCTGAATCGCTTGGGTCAATTATTCGACCCGGAAAAATCGAGTTGATGCCCGAGAATATCTTCAGGCAGAGTAAACCTGCAGTTGCAGGAGTCCATGTGCATGGTATTATCAAGCCCCGAACCGTATTGATTAATGCTGAAGGAAAACGAGTTGGAACAATCTTACAGATTCAGGACCGGTCTGTAAACGTAGATGAAGCCACAGACGGAATGGAAGTTGCGATCTCCATCAGAGGACCTACTGTTGGACGCCAAATCAAGGATGATGAGGTCCTTTACGTGGATATACCTGACAAGCAGATTCTTGCAATCAGACAGAAGTTCATGGATGATCTCACTCAGCCTGAGAAGGATGTCTATGAGGAAATTGTCCAAATTAAGAGAAATGCAGGTTCTTTTGTCTAGACATATACACCATTGACAATGTTTTTAGGCAAATCATTGGAGAATCCAAATGCAGCGGGAAGGGCGGGCCGTTTGCCGCGGCTGCGACCACATGGCAATAGTGGCGCTAGTAACACGGCGGAGACTGACCCCCGACGCTGATGAGTTTCACTGTGGGACGTTGAAAGTTCGTCTCTGAAGTCTGGCATTGCCGCAGCAACAGTTGTAGGATTGTTGTAAGCGGCTTAAATTACCGAACCGAGTCAGGTCCTGGCGGGAACAGCTCTAAGGTTGGGTGTTGGAGCCTCAGAGGTTGCGGACCCGAGAAGCGCAGTGATTATGCTTATCGGAATACGGACAGACGATGCATCGTGGGCCGCTGCACCTTTCATTCTGTGTCTACTTTGGAGCCATTTTCTTGATTGTGTCAAGATATTCTTGAACTGGCATATCCCAGCTATTAGTTTCCATATTGAACGTGTCAAACAAATGTGCATAGCCCTTACTCTTGCCATGGAGGGTGAACTGGACAAATAGGCTATCCACATGTTCCCTAATCATATTGAGTCCTTGTAGATAACTAGTAATTTCACTAGTTGGAAGATAGACGATTACTGTGTACTGATTGGTACCTTGCATTGACAAGTTTAGTGAAAAAGGCAGCTCGCCGAAGGCGTAAAGTATTTTCTTAGCGTGCTTACGAGACTTATAGACGCATGTGATGGAAATTCCATCTTTATCTTCGAAAAGCGTGAAATACGGTTTGTAACCAGCGATAACACCAATCTCTTCTAGTCTTTTTACTCTCTTGTGGACTTGTGGTTGTGATAAGTCTAGTACGTCTCCTAAATCTTTGAGCGTTATCTCAGCATCATCAACTAGCTTCTTGACAATCTGAAGGTCTTTGTAGTCAAAGTTCTCTTGATTTGGAAATTCTTGAAAGCCCATATCGGTTTCTTTACCTGTTCTCATGGTTCTATCTATGTCTGAATACCAAGTTGACCATTCCCAGTTACTATCAGGAAGAAAGGCGGATATCTTTGCGACCTTGGTTGTGTAATCAATTGCTTCCATGAGGTGGTAGTCCTCGATCAGATGCAGGTCTTTCATCTCGTCAAATAGACGCTTGCAAAGCTGAGGTGTGGCAAGAGGGTACTGAGCAAATATCCAGTAACCATTGTATTTGCCATATGTGGGGCCATAATAGTATAACGGAGGTAGTGCATCAATAACATTAGCGAGTAGTGCGTGGTTCTTGGGGTTGCTCTCAACAGCGATAATCATGTCAGCAACGCCGATCTTTCTCTCGTAGGTACGGACCATGCTTTTCTTCAAAAGTCCCTTTTCCTTCAGTCGATTCAGTCTGTACCGCACAGTTCTGTCGGATATCTTCAATATCTCGGCGAGGTCCTTTGTGGAGATTTTAGCCCCTTTGTCATTTTCACTCAATACATTGAGAATATCAACGTCCGTTTTATCTAATGCTACAGTCATTTTCAAAGGGCTCACCATTCTCTATCTCTATCATCTCAGTTGCCAAATTTTTCTTCGGTCGAGAGGAGGTCGAATGAACAAAATTTATTGCCAACTAATTCTCTATTAAGAAATTTCTGGCAATAAATGTTTCGTTATATTGTCAAAAATATCGACAAATGGCAGAAAGGAGTCCAAGCATTGGAATAAAGTGCAGAACAAACTTACGCTGAACGACCATTTTATATATAATTTTGCCACATATGTTATATGTGGTTAAACATTGGCAATTCTAACTTACTCAGAATGCCAATTTTTCCTCCCTCCCTTCGCTAGAACTACGGTATGATTTCACGTCAGACCAATACCCGACTCTGGACCGAGTAATAACGGATTTGGCTTGACTCCGGCAGTCTGGGCTCAAGGGTGGGTTGCCAATGTTACCGCTCACAATTTAGAGTGTGAAAAACAATGATGACACAAACAGTACAAACGACATCGATGATTGATCATGTCATAGAGGTAGTCAAGACTCAAGTTCGAAAGAGAACTGCGCGCTGGCTCGAATACGAGGAAGGCGCAAGGTATCACCGTTGCCAGATTGCATCTGGTCAGGCACTCAGAAACCTTGAAGCTATCAAGACTGTATCAGGATCCGAAATATACAGACATAGCTTCCGACGTTAGTATCTCTTTTTGAAGAAGCAGCGTGGAAGCTGTGCTTTTCTTCCTACGTTGCCTTTGTATTCACCTTCTTTCATCTAAGTGAAAGATAGTATGGTGATTTCAGCAAGGAAATTTCCCGTCCAGGTATATTTGCAATGATGGCATTTAGCTTGATTGGAGTTATTTTGAGATACTTGGATGTGAATCCCATGTCCCTGAGGTTGATTCTTGGAATAGAATTGGTCATAGGATATTGGATTCTTGTTCGATACTTTTTCTTCAAATCATAAGCCGCTGGTGTGTACAAGACCTCTGAAAAGATTAATCAACAAACAATACCAACCATTCTCTCAGCAGGGTTCGTAATGAAGTGGAGAAGCAGTGTGAAATTATGGGGTAACTCTGAAACTGCAAAAAGTATCTACTCTGTAGGATTAGTCTGTATGCTTGTCTTGTCAGGATTTGGGATATTTTCCATGGCAATGGGAACACCTTCTCCTCTGGCAGTTGTGACGGGTAATTCTATGATACCTGATTTGGACCACGGTGACCTTGTGATCATCCAGGCAAGAACTATGAATCAAATCGAGCTGGGAGATGTAATAGTCTTCACAGCAGAATGGTATGCAGCATCGCCCATCATACACCGTGTAGTCCGTATCATCGAGTGCGGCGATGGCGACAGGCTCTTTCTAACACGGGGCGACAATAATCCGAGTAATGACTTGGGATTTAGAACGATTGAAGATATCATAGGTGTTGTTTTACTGAAAATTCCGGCGATTGGGAATGTTGCATTCGTACTCTGGACCCCCATAGGAATGATATCGGTTGCAATTATTATCATATTCGCTCTGGTTAACCCAGAGAGAATTCGCATTCGAAGAGATAGCAGAACTGGCGACTGCTTTGTCAACACTTACTATGATTGGCCAATATAGTAAGAGAAAGTACAAGATTCTCTTTCGATTGCAAGTTTAATGAAATTCAATTAGCTACACTTTCACAACGTTTAAGAGAAAATTCGGGTCCGCAGGTTCTCAAGCTCAGGTATCCAAGCTTGGTATGGAGCTGGATTGCTAAAGGTTGCACCTGGCAATCCTGCAAACATCCAGTGTGCTTTGCACTCGAGAGTTCGAATCTCTCCCTGAGCGCCACTTTTCATTCTAACAGTATTGCATAAGATAGCAGATTAGGAAGCTCTTAGTGTAATGGTTATTACAATCCGCATTACTCCTTGCACAGGGTATCCTTCAGCTGGGACAAACTTGAGGGCCCAGAGGTGTGTTCCCGTTGTTTGAATACTCCAAAATCCTCCACTGAGATCTGTACGTTCAGGTGTGATTGACGAACTTCTAGAATAGCCTAGTTCATCTTTCTCGGTTGCATTCATTGCTTCAAAAGAGGAAATACTAATTGGTTTGAGGCTCCGCCATAATTCTAATTCTTCAGGGCAACCACCCCAGTCAAGAATTTGAACACGTATCTGGTACATATTGTTTAGGCCGATGGTTGGAGCAGAAACCTCGACCTCACCATACATCCAGTCACCTAATGCAAGTGATACTCCGCTTGATGGACTTTGATAGAGAATGTTCGTGTTCTCTTCTTCACTTGCAAACCGTTGATTGTAAACTGGACAAACCTAGACATGGAGTCTAGGCAGTCCGCCCAGCAGCGGTACTGGGTCCTTGGTGAACATGAATGATGTTTCGTGCCGCATTCACATCGGCATGGAAGTGCTC
>JARGGA010000211.1 GCA_029210805.1 Candidatus Thorarchaeota archaeon | reverse complement strand
AACCAGAGGATATCCAAAAAGCGCTTTCAAAATGCGTAGTAAGTAGAGTTTCAATGGTTGCATTGGACTCCTAGTTCCTAGTACATATCATCTCGCATGCTCATAATTGACAGGATATCATCATCACGGTCAAGAACAGAAATACCAGTTAATTCATTCACTATTTCGACCCAAATTGTCTTGTCAGGGCTATCCAAATCCACTTCTCTTGGTACAATTTTGGCAATCGCACCTACGACTTCCATGTTTTCAAGATCTGTGTGTCTACGTCTGACTGTGACCCGAAATGTTTCATCCTCATCAATTTTGGGGAGTAACTCCTTGGTTGCTTCAATAATCTCGTCAATCTCTGATTTCACGCATTTCTCAAGAGGAGTAAACCGTATTGCGTATCTGAACTGGTATGCATTCTCTATTGCCATTGCCTTTAGTTTCTGAACTACTTCGAAAGGATCAAGTGAGGTCATGCATGTAATAAGTCCAACTACATGAGTTCCAAAAACCTCCAAGTTGTCATCTCCGATCATATCACCAATAAAGTAGCGAACCTCAGATATTGCAGCCCGCTCTCGCTCACGGGGACAACCTACCAGAATGTTGAATTTTCGCAGAAGGGTCTACCTCACATATCCGCATAGATGATTCTGCTTGTCCAGAACTGCAATGCGTCTGTATCTACGCGAAGACTCTCTGTTAATCTATCTATTGAAAGGGCCCCCTCTCTATACACCTTGATGCTGGAGTATCCCGCTTCCTCCTCATCGACTCCAACAATAGTGGAATTATGATCCGCTTTTGATGGCCCATCATCTATATACAGGTCAACTCCTGTGCCAAGTTGTTCTATCGAAATGGACACTTCAAAGGGACTAGACCCACCTGATATATTCGCACTTGTTCCAACTATCGGGGATTGAATCTGCTTTGCAATGCCTCTAGGTATTGCGTGATCTGGTACACGAATAGCGATAGACGATCTTCCGCCAGTCAAGTAATCAGGGACCGTTTCCTTTGCGGATACTACTAGTGTGAGAACACCTGGCCAAAACAATCTTGCAATAACTCGCTCGAGCCCACCGAAATCGTGAAACTCTTCACACTGACCTATATCTGAGAAAAGCAGAGGTACTCCTGTATCCCGACTGCGATTCTTAACTTCGAAGAGTCGATCGAGAGCATCAGGGTTTCTAGGATCGCATGCTAGACCATAGCTTGTATCCGTGGGATATACGACCAATCCACCATCAGTCAAGACCGTTGCTGCCTTCTCGATGGCGACATCAAAATCCTCCGGCTTTTCAAGCCTGATTATGTTTGCGTTCAATGCTCCACTCACGAGTTTTTACAATGGAAAACATACATATGAACCTTCTATTTTCTTCATTCCAATGGAGGAATTTGTATCCGTGCAATAATACTGGCGGCTGGTCGTGGGACGCGAATGGGCCCCCTTACTGAGAGTATACCAAAGGCATTGATTCCGTTTGCAGGAACTACATCACTTGGCTTGCTATTACCGAATCTAGAACAAGCAGCTCCAATCTCAATTACAATTGGCTTAGGATGGTTTGGCGACTTCATCCGTGATTATGTTCGTTCTACATATCCTGATTATTCCATCAATTTTGTTGATGTTCCCAATTACGAGATTGGGCCATTAGAAACTCTAGTCACATCTGCAGGTGAAATCGATAGTACTACGATTATTTGTCCTGCAGACCTTATCGCGGAAAGCAGTTTTCTAGAAAACGTAATAGATTCACATATCTCCTCTTCCAATAGATTGCTAACACTAGCATACGATACCGTTAAAGACAAAGGAACTCCATTGGCAATTGATGAAAATGGCATTCTTGTGGGAATTGGAGAGCTGCCAGATACAATTCCTAGGTCAGGGAGGTCTGCAATGGTATTGGTTGCGGAACCTGAGTTCTTTGCGATATGTAGAAAGTATCGAAATCTAGGAATGACCCGCGTGCGAGATGTTATTGCTGCAATGTTAGCAGAACAGGTTGTAGTCCATACACACCTTATCAATGAAACTTGGTATGATATTGATTCAATTTCCGCTCTTCTGGAAGTAAACAGAAATCTACTAGGTAGATATTCACCTAGTACTGGTGTCATATATGTTCCAGAGGGCGATGTCCTCGAAATGGGCGAAGACTTGGTCTTGGATTCAGGGACTACAATTCAAAACGGGGTACTAATCAAAGGCCCCACATTTATTGCTCATGATTGCTTCATTGGGGCCAATTCGGCTATTGGACCGCATGTTAGCATGGAAACCGGCACCTCTGTGCAGAACTCCTGCAATATTAGTAATGCAGTGATTTTTGAATCAGCGAATGTTTCTTCAGGAACCCATCTTTCCAATGTTATCGTAAGAAGAAACAGAGTATATACGGAGTGAAGTTGATTGTCCCCAAGCAGATTCAGACTTCGGAAGATTTTTCGACGTCCAGTCCAAGTGGCCGCAAAACCGTTCATCAAAATGAATGTCCATCCAAACACAATCACCTATCTATCCCTCCTAGTTGCGTTTGGTGCATTCCTGACTCTTGTACTGACCCAGAATCAATTAGTCTTTGGAATATTGGTCTTTATAGTAGGATTCCTGGATGGTGTGGATGGTGCTGTAGCTAGGGCAACGGGCAAATCCTCTCCTAAAGGTGCTTTCACTGACTCACTTATTGATAAAGTAGCAGAAGCCATTCTTATTGTCGCGATTCCAATAGCCTATCCGGGACAGACACTACTGGGATTGGATCTGAGTTCTTGGGCGTATTTCTGCTTTGCTGGATGGCTTCTAACAAGCTATTCACGGGCAAGAGCTGAGTCAGTAGGCGTTGCCGATCTTGATATCGGCATAGGTGCTAGATCGGAACGACTTTTCACAATGTTTCTTCTCTCATTAGTATTCATGATTGTTCCTGGTCTTGCTTTGCTTGCTTTTCTTGGACTTGGCACTGCAGTGTATAGAATTGTAAACTATCGAGGACAAATCATTTCGCATAAAGAAGAACCAACCCTCGAATGAATCATCTCTATACACCACCATACTTAAGAGTCAAATGAAACAGGCCGGGATTATCACTCGATGGAGTATCGAATCATGGCCGTCTTTAGGGCTGATCACTATCTTGTAGCAGAATTTGAAGAAGTAACAAATGTAATGGATATTGGAGAAAAGGTCCTCCAAGCACTCAAAGAAGTTCTAGAATTGAAGGATCTAGCCATTGTCACAAAGAGAATGGAAGGAAAGCAGTGGGCTGAAATTCTAGGTAGAATTGACGTTCCTGAGGGCTCCAAAGCGTTCTGGTCTATGATTAAGAAAGAAATCACTGAGCGTGAACCATATAATCTGTTCATTCGACTCGATCGTAATGCAGAAGGTAATGATATTGAGGAAGCCCGAGCAGCTGTGAAGAAATGGGCCGAAACAGAAATTGTTCCTAAGATCGAAGGAAAGACAAAGCCAAAGTCAATCAGAGTACTTCAACCAAACGAACTCTATATGCCTGAATTAAAATGAATCAGCTAGTTATGTATCCCCTGTTACAAAGTGGAGCATATTGCCCACGGCTTGAACAATCTCAATATTGCCATCGCCATTGATATCACCAAATGCTACTAGGGGTTCGGCACCCTTTCCGCCTGTTTTCAATGATGCCTCCTCAAAGAATTCCCTCCCTTCAAGAGCAAGTATTGAGAGTTTGGTGTTTGCCATACTGACGATTACCTGACCTGGTGATCTGCTTTCTTTGAGAATCTCTCCTACCTTCATCGAGGTGACATTACCTGGAGCGCGTATCCGTGCAAGAGTTTCAATTGGTTTTGATGCCACCCCAAATAGCGATACGTGACGGCCATTGCTTATTGTTGCAACCTCATCTACGCGTCCATTCGTAACTCGACCTGTCGCAACAAGATTGACCTCGCCATTAACCTTGGCGTCTCCAATTTGATGAAGCCTATCATCAGCATATTGGTACACGAAGAGAGTTTCTGAATCATCGCCAAATACAAAGCGGGCATATGGGGTTCCATCGATAAATAGCGGCATCATAGAGAAAACAGGTTTGTCAACCACCTTGTGGGCAAGCTTGTCAAGGAAGGTGCCAAACCATCCATAGCATCTTAATGCTTTGTCATTTGTCGCTACAATCACTTCTGCTTTCGCATCATCCATCAAGTTGGCAACAACAACTGCGGTTGGAAGATTTCCAAGAGGAGTATTTCCCTTGATTTCAAGTTTTTTTCCTTTCAAACTTATTACTCGAAGGGTATTGTCAAGCCCCCCAACCACAAAATCCCGTATACCATTCCCAGTGACATCACCAATTCCGAAAGATGATATTGGTGTAATGTTTGATAAGCTAGCAATTTCTTTCAGAGCGGGTTTCCCGCCAATAAAATCATACACCCTAAGACTGCCACTTATCGAGCTCACAACAATATTGTTCTTGCCATCACCTGTCACATCTACGATATTGAGATTAGTGGCAACCTCTTTGAGCTGATGACTTGTTGTGAGAGTTAGCAAAGCCATAGTAGCAGTATCCTTGCAGTTAACCTACAGGCTGGATGAATTGGAAAGAAGTGAGGGAAATTTAAGATTTGTCTGTTGTATATCAGGTCGCCCTATAAACCCGTTTCTGTCCGACTGATGAGCTTAAGAGTCAGATTGTAGACTATTCTATGAATATCTGATGCCCATAAACCGGAAAGAAACTCTCTACTTGAGAGAGGAATATTGGAACTGTACGGTTGACGAACTGAAGGAAGAACTAAAGTCATTCGTGGATGAATTCAAATCCTATACCCCTGATTGGTTTGCTGAGGTTAAGTTCCATCTCCTACGACATTCAGGACTTACTCTCGAAACTAGGGATGATTTCTGTGCTGTGTCCATTGAGAGCAAACAATGCAAGCAATGTGATGACCTGTACTTGGCAAAACAGTGTCTACTCTGGTACAGACTATTTGATATCATCAGATGGGACATTGTGTCGCGGGCGCCTCCTTGCATCAGGATATCTTACAAAAATAAGAGTATCAAGACCGTTGCGAACTTTCTGAAGAAGGCGAATCTTGTTTCACCCCCCTTCTATAAGGCGCGAGCGCCACCACGATGTGGAAATATGAGTAAATGGGGTCATTGCAAACCGGATGAATATTGTCGGGCAATGCAAACCGACAATCTTCTCGAGTATAACAAAGCTCGAGAGAGAGTAAAGACGACTCGTTCAACCTAGGCTACAACTTATCGCACCATTAATAGGGCACTTCCCTATCTGTGGCAAGTGGTGTGCTACATTGCTTTCTGAATCCGATATTGAAGTCGTAAATCTGGTTCGTCTTACAGGTATGCGTGAGGATCAGGTTAGTCGTGCTCTTGCAGCAA
Organism: Candidatus Thorarchaeota archaeon; assembly: GCA_029210805.1. Taxonomy (GTDB): domain Archaea; phylum Asgardarchaeota; class Thorarchaeia; order Thorarchaeales; family Thorarchaeaceae; genus MP5-2226. The sequence continues at coordinate 639 of JARGGA010000211.1, read as the reverse complement.
AAGGACCCGATTGGAAGCGTATTGCTACAATATTGGATGTGAGAAGCCCTCACATCAAAAGCCACGTATTTCAGAATGAAGGAAGATAATCTCACAAGGAATGAGTGCATTGGCCTGTTCACACGTATGACCGATGGAGACCTCTACAGATGGTTAGAGACCTCTGAGATCCCATTTGTGAAGGAGTATGCCTCCCGTATTCGATATAGGCGTCTGTTCAAAGTAGTACTCTCGAAGCCAATCGCATCATTTGATAAATCAATGCGGAACCATTTTCTGCACTTGATTGAAGATATAGAAGCCCTAGTAGAAACAGAGCTAGAAGTAATGGAAGAACCTGGAAAGGTCATCATTGATGTGGTGAACCCTGTTCTTGGTGAAGAATTCCTGAGCCAGATACCTATTTTGGTAGGTGGTGAAACTGGTTTCGATCTTGTCCGGTTGAACCAGACTGAAGAGGGACGACCTTTGAGAGAAGTACTTGGCCAACAAAAACGTACAATCCCCTCTGTTAGGGTGTACTCCGACCCTGGCAACGCGGAATTGGTTCGAAGGAAGTTCGAAAAATTATTCCCTTCGGAAGAACAGAAACCGCATCGTGAGGATGAGATTGATTTTGAAGAGTTCTAGAGGAGATGC
>JARGGA010000210.1 GCA_029210805.1 Candidatus Thorarchaeota archaeon | reverse complement strand
CATACCACTGATCTTTCCCAACTTTGACTGCAACAATTTCTGCAGGCATAATCTTCATATCCTCTTTGAAGATTACAGTGTCTCCGATGTCAACTTTTCCCACGGGTGAATGTACAGTTCCGCTGCTATCTTCACAACTTTCTACAAATTCAAAAAGAACTTTTCCTACTGCTTTCTTCAGCAGTTCAAGTGACGCAACAACTACAATTCCTTCATTACTTCCGGGCATAAGAGGTCACAAAACAATAGCAATTCACAGAGTTAACCTTTGCCCTATCTGATATTTTTTCATGAATATACGCCTTCAGACCTCACATCTTAAAAGAACCATAGACCTCCAATAATCTCGGAGAGATTCTGCAGTGAAGATAGAAACGATTCGCTCAGAAGGTCTAGCTCACCTTTCATACCTTGTCAGTTCTGAAGGCGAATCCATGGTCCTTGACCCCCGCCGTGACTGTGATATCTATGTTGAACATGCGCGTCGGGAATCTGTGAACATTCTTCAAATCTTTGAAACACACAGAAATGAAGACTATGTCGTAGGCTCCTTGGAACTCCAGAATAGAATACCATCTGCTCGAATTGGACACAGTGCAGCGACATCTTTCAAGTATGGCGACGACAAACTTGAGGATGAAGACACATTCAAAATTGGAAAGATGCTAGTTACCTGTGTTCATACACCCGGTCACACAAATGATAGCATGTGCTATGTTGTATCTGATGCGAGTATCGGGAATGATCCTCTTGTTGTGTTTACTGGTGATACACTTTTTGTTAATGAAGTTGGACGTACAGATCTTGTGGATATTAAGAAACATGAAGAAATGTCACGCAAGCTCTTCCATAGCCTTCAGGAAAAAATCCTTCCTCTTGGGGATGGCGTGATAATTCATCCTGGGCATGGAGCTGGATCAGTGTGTGGCGGTGCAATAGGCAGTCGTGACTTCTCGACAATTGGTTATGAATGCAAGAACAACATCTGGTTGGATCAATCCGAGGATGATTTTGTTCAGGCAAAATTGAAGCAACATCTGACGCTAGCACCGTATTTTAAGAGGTGCGAGAAACTGAATACTGATGGTCCCCCTCTTCTTTCGGATATTGACCCTCTGAAAGTTATTGATGTTTCAATATTAGAAGATCTTATGCAGGATGAGGAAAACATTGTTGTAGATACCCGCTTAGCAGGTCAATTTGTTGATGGACATATTCCACGAAGCATAAGTCTCGATTTCAAGCATATGGGATTATTTGCTGGATGGGTTCTTTTTCCAAGTAATTCTTTCATTTTGCTATTGACATCCCCTACTGATATTGATGAGGCTGCGGGAATGCTTTACCGTGTAGGTTTGGATACTGTGATTGGTCACCTTAATGGTGGTTTTGAATCTTGGAAAGCTGCTGGAAAATCAATTGATTCTCTTCCCATTTTCAAACTTGAAGATATCAAATCGCAATTATCATATGGTACGCTAGAGGTGATTGATGTTCGACAACCCCATGAAGCTGAGAATGATTATATCGAGAACTCGATTTATTCTCCCCTTACAACAATCGGTGAGGATATGACCAAGTTCCCACCAGAAAAGCCTCTCGTAGCTATTTGCCCTGCTGGTTTTAGAAGTACTACCGGAGCCAGCATAATGAAACGTGGGGGGCTGGCGAATGCTGGGGTGTCTGATAATGGTCTGATGGAATGGAAAAAACGAGGGTACCCAATCAAAACTGGTTCGAATCAATAATAGGAGACACATTGATGTTTTGGAGAAGAAAGACGGGCCGATCTGATATTGTAGCTAAGAACGGAATGGTTGCTGCTTCACAACCGCTTGCAACTCAAGCTGGCATCGAGATTCTGAAGAAAGGAGGAAATGCAATAGATGCCGCAATAGCTACTGCTGCAACACTTGACGTCGTAGAACCCTTTAGTACTGGATGCGGAGGAGATGCGTTTGCATTAATCCACAAACCCGGCATGAAGAAACCACTAAGCTACAATGGCTCAGGGCGTTCAGGGTCTCTGGCAAACTTGGAATCTTTGCGAGAGAAGGGATGGTTCGAAATGCCTTTCCGTGGTGGGCCAACAGTTTCCGTACCAGGGGCGATGCACCTTTGGGGAACTCTTCTCAAGGAACATGGCAATCTGGAAATGAAGGATGTCTTGGCACCTGCAATTGGATATGCACAGGATGGTTTTCCTGTTTCTCCTATTCTGGCGCAACACTGGCACTACATCCCAAACGTTCTTCGAAATGATGATGCCCGACGCATATTTCACCCTAATGGAATGGTTCCTGGGATTGGGGCGATAGTGAAGAATCCAGAGCTTGCAGAGGTTTTCACCGAGGTATCTAATAATGGTATAGAACATTTCTACACCGGCAGGATAGCTGAATCGATAGTTTCGACAGTGCAAGATGATGAAGGCTTTCTCACACTTGAGGATTTAGAAAAACATCAAACCGAAAAAACCAAACCAATCTCTACAGATTATAGAGGCGTTGAAGTTTTTGAACATCCTCCCAATGGGCAGGGTTTTGCAGCACTGATTATGTTGAACATAATGGAAGAATTTGCATTGTCTGAGTTGCATCCTCTGGCTGCTGAGAGATACCATCTCATGATAGAGGCCAAGAAATTGGCATATGATGATCTTCACCGACACAATGCAGATCCGGCTTTCTATGACGTTCCTATAGATGAACTTCTTTCAAAGGAATATGCGATGTCAAGGTCTACTCTCATTGATCCAAACACTTCTCTTGATACCCACAGTCTTGAAATGAAACAAGGTCCCGATACGGTATATCTTTGCACTGCCGATGGGGAGGGCAATGCTGTTTCCTTCATCAATAGCCTGTACATGGGAATCGGAAGTGGGTTAGTTGCAAAAGGTACTGGAATCAAATTGCAAAACAGGGCCAGTCATTTCTCTCTGGATCCCAATCATCCAAACAAGTATGAACCAGGGAAGAGACCTTACCATACTATCATCCCAGGGGCATTATACCGGGATGGTGATTTGTACGGAGTCTTTGGAATCATGGGTGGTGCTCATCAGGCTCAAGCGCACGCTCAATTCGTGAGTAACATTGTTGATTGTAATATGTCGCCCCAAGAGGCGATGGACCATCCTCGCTTCAATCACGACCAAGTTCCAAATACGGTTGGACTTGAAAACGCTGTTCCTGCAGATGTTCAGGGACAACTACGAATGAGAGGTCATAAATTAGTGCATGAAACAATGTCAGGTTTTGGTGGAGGGCAAGTTATCCTCCGTTTAGATGATGTATGGATTGCAGGGTCTGATTATAGAAAAGATGGACAAGCAGCTGGATTTTAGTTTACTCCCTTTCAACACATCTAAAACGATTATTCGAATAATAATGATTCATCAATACGGGTGATTAGCGGTGACTAAAGAGCAACCTGAATTTAGGGATGAAAGTGATCTTCTTGGATCTAGGCTAGTTCCCAAGGATGCTTATTGGGGCGTACAGACTTTGAGGGCTCAAGAGAATTTTGGCATTTCGCTTGTTCGTCTGTACAAATACTCAACATTGGTCCAATCTCTTGCAATGGTGAAGAAGGCTTGCACCTTGGCTAATAGAGATCTCGCACACATAACTGAAGAGTATGCTGCTGCCATTGTGGAGGCTTGTGACGAGATTATGGACGGAAAACTCGAATATGAATTCGTCGTGGACATGCTTCAGGGTGGAGCAGGGACTTCCACGAATATGAACGTAAACGAAGTGATAGCCTCACGAGCAAATGAGATTCTTGGACATCCTCGAAATTCAATGGGACCAATATCAGCGAATGATCATGTGAATATGAGCCAATCAACAAATGATGTCTATCCTACCGCAATCAAAATAGCAGCCATTTTTGGACTGAAAGACCTCGCTATGGCTCTGAAAGTTCTGGTTGTCGCTTTTGATGAGAAGGCAGAAGCGTTCAAAGATTCGTTGAAACTTGGAAGAACTGAGATGCAAGATGCAGTACCTATTACACTAGGACAAGAATTCTCTGCTTGGTCTGCAGCACTGAAGAGGGATTTAGGCAGGATTGTCGAATCCATTGACCTATTGAAAACTCACAATATTGGAGCTACTGCCATAGGGACATCATTAAACGCGGACCCTGAGTATATCGAACTAGTGGAAACGTATCTTCGTGAAGTGACTGGACTTCCGAACCTGGTGACTGCTGAAAATCTGATTGATGACACTCAGAACTCGGACGAATTTGTACATGCATCAGCACTCCTGAAAGTTCTAGCATTGAATCTTGCGAAGATTGCTGGTGACCTAATACTGTTATCATCAGGACCAGTCGGTGGATTTCATGAAATCACACTTCCTCCTGTACAACCCGGTTCATCCATTATGCCTGGAAAGATCAATCCGGTTATTCCTGAGATGATCATACAAGTCGCGTATCAAGTAATCGGGCATGATTTGACTATTACAATGGCGGCACAGGCAGGACAATTGGAACTCAATGCGTTCGAACCTGTCTTGGCATATAATTTCTTTCAGTCACTAAAGATACTCAAGAATGCAATTCCAATATTCACTGAGCGATGTATTGTAGGAATCAAGTCAAATCCTGTGGGTCTTAACATAGTGCATAGGAGTGTGGGTCTTGTGACTGCATTAAATCCTGTCATCGGATACAAGGCTTCAACCAAAATAGCCAAGAAAGCACTTGAAACAGGAAGATCAATCAGGGAACTTGTCCTTGAAGAAAATCTAATTGATGAGACATTATTAGATGAGCTGCTATCCCCAGAAAGAATGACTAGGTCAGGAATTAGAGGCCATGATCACAGTTCAGCAAAACGTACAAGTGAGTAGATAACTGGTGTATCAGGGGATTTAGGAATGGAATCAATGACCTTGGAAGTGAGAAGGGGAATACTTGAGATGCTTGATTCGCAGAGAGTATGCGTTCTAAGTACTATTGGCCCAAAGGAACCGTATTCATGCTTAATGTCATTTGATATCACAAGAGAATTAAACACAATCTTCTTCGCTACGAAACGAGCAAGAAGAAAGTATCGCAATATAGTCCATGACTCTAGGGTTTCGTTGGTAGTGGATAATAGGGACAATGATAACTTTGATTTGATGGGAACCAAGGTTGTCACTGTCATTGGATTAGCGACTGATTACAATGGTTCTGAGAAGACTCGCTACATTCATTCATTAAAAAAGAAACATCCCTATCTCTCAGAATTTCTGGAAGAAGACGACACAGCATTAATCACAGTCAAGGTTGAGGCTCTCTATTTTATTGACAATTTTGAGAGTGTAAGATTTTTCGAGTTTTAGAACTCTCTTACCATAGAAGAAATGTGGAGGGCGCACCAGTTTGGACCCGAATATTGCATTATGCAGTTCTCTCTATCTCCAAACCCCTTGTGGGGCCAAACCGTACGCCCAGTGTACTCACCCGGTTCTCTCTCATCCGGTATGAAATTGAAGCCATTATAGGATTACTCTGTTGTTGTGTTATTTCGAACACATAGATACATATTACTTCAGATCCTCTTGTGTCTGAATAGACCTGAACAGGCATATGTTTTGAGACCTTTTTTCTCGAGCTCATCCAGAATTATATTCATTCCAATGGAGTCCGAGCTATCATGTCCAGCTATCACAACGTATAGTCCTTCCTTCTCTGCTTGTTTCTTCAGGTCATCACCCATGTGCATAGTGATGATAGTGCTTACACCTGCTCTTGCAATTACTTCAATTGCCCTTGTATTTGGCGATGTTCCGCCAGTGAAGAACACGAATTTCTGACCACAACTTCCGGAGGAATTACCAACCAAAATCTCCGGCCCGGCGCCTACCTTTTCAGCTTCTTGATACTCTGGAATCTCCAGTAAGGTTTCTAGTAGGTCTCCGAGTGTGTCTGGGTTTTTGTCTTCCAGAAACCTCGTAACGAATTGGTATCCTATCGAATCAGCTGGAGTGTGAGAACACATGAATGGCATATCCAAGAGTCTTGCTGCATCAGTTGTTTGAGTGTGATTCCT
>JARGGA010000209.1 GCA_029210805.1 Candidatus Thorarchaeota archaeon | reverse complement strand
GAAGAGATGTTTCTCTAGTAATAGTTACAGTTCAGGGGATCAGAATGCCAGTCAATGTATTGTTCATATGGGATGTTCGGGAAGAGCTAAGGAAGTATCTTGAGAAAGGACTGGCGGATGTTGCAGATCTGAATCTTATTTTCCCATCACCAGCAGAAGAAGAAGAGTACATGAAGCATATCGAATCTGCAAACATCATCGTGGGCTGGAGACCTTCACACGAACTACTAGACAAGGCAGAGTCGCTCGATCTCTTCATCAATCCCGGAGCTGGCATTCAACATCATCTGGATTATTTTCGAGAATTAGCCAAGAAGAGAGAAGTTGTTCTAGCTAATGGCCATGGCAATTCATACTTCACCGCTCAGCATGTTGTTGCCCTATTGCTAGCCCTAACTAACAAGGTCATTCCCCATCATAATTGGATGACAGATGGAAAATGGAGAATGGGCGACAAGGATGCCAAATCCACGCCTCTCCGGAATCGTAAGGTGGGTCTCCTAGGGTATGGAGCAATCAATCGCAAGGTCCACAAGTTCCTTTCAGGATTTGATGTCGAATTTCACATCTTGAAACGTTCTTGGGAAGGCAGAGAAGAAATTCCAAAACACACCAAGAAATACACTCCTGAAGAATTGCATTCTTTTCTAGAGGAAATCGATGTGCTTGTGAATGCTATTCCTCATACTTCTGAAACAGAAGGTTTGATTGGATCTAAGGAGCTTGAACTCCTTGGTCGGGATGGTTTATTGGTGAATATTGGACGAGGTGCCACATTTGACCAAGAAGCCCTATTCAACGCTCTTGCATCGAAATCAATAGCTGGGGCGGCTATTGATGTGTGGTATGAGTACAGGCCTGAGGAAAATAAAGATGGCCGCAAATACCCCTACACCAAGCAATTTCATGAACTGGATAACGTTGTTCTCTCGCCTCATCGAGGAGCATCTCCAATGGATGATCTTCATAGGTGGGATGAGGTTGTTGAAAACATCACACGTTATTCAAAGGGACAGAGGAACTTTCTGAATCAAGTTGACCTAGAGAGAGGATATTGACGATAATCCTGTGTTCATGCGCACACAATACAATAGATATCATGTTGTGATCAATGTATTTACACACGTTCTAGCAAACGAAGGGAGAGAATCGACGTGGTAGGCGACAGCATCTTTCGGGATAGCAAGATTACTGCAGTATTCATCATACTAATTCTTGGTATCAGCGGATTCATTGGAGCACTTGTGGGTCTTTCATTCTTAGGGAGTTCAACAAATGGAACACCATCTATTTCTCCTCCAACATATGTTGAGAGTGGGTCACTTTTGCCAAGACCTTTTGCAGAATATTATGACTACGAGAATCAAATTAACTTCTCTGCACCTCAATATGAATTGAAAGAAAACCTCTCCAATGTCATGAATCTCGATAAATATGTTGGCGACCCCTACTGGACTCCCGAAGTCCAAGAACAGATTCAGGAACATTATTTCGCCGCAATCCCTGATACAATAAACCAGTTTTACGAAGTATACGGGAGCAACTCACTTGAGGCATACCCATCATTTGTTACAGCTGATTCTCTGCTTCATGCGTACCATGTGATATACGATACAGTCCTTCAACGATGCGAGGAGAATAACTTCACTTCGGACATTATGGACCTGACAAATCACATGATAGAAGTCACAGAAGCACAATCCGAATTGTTATCTACGTCCAGATGGCAACAGGCGGCTCTCAAGAATCTGGCATTTTTCTCCGTTGCAATGAAGATTCTTGATGAGGAGTGGTCAGCACCTAGTTCTGTATTCATATTGGTTGAAGAGGTTCTGAATCTCATGGTTAAGGCAGAAGGCTTCAAGACTAGTTGGTTCATGGGACAAAAGGAAGATTTCTCACAATACACTCCAAGAGGTCACTACACAAGGTCAGAAGCTCTAAAGAAATATTTCAAAGTCATGATGTGGTTTGGACGCATCGGTTTCAGATTATATCCTCACGATGACTGGATTTTACAGGAGGCAAATGAGGAACGTGGTAGAAATGAAACAGCTCAAGCGATTCTTCTCACTGTAGCTTTGATGGATAGCAGCTCTGTTTTTCCAGAGAGTGGAATGGCTAACCAGACTTGGACCAACATATATGATACGTCAAGCTTCTTCGTGGGAGTCAGTGATGATCTAACGCCCTTCGAGTACATGAAAATGATAGAGAGCATCTATGGAAGAAACCCTGCCGTAGGCATATTGGAAAATGAAACAGCTCTTCAGACGTTCAGAAACAAGACTTCTACATGTAGAAACCCGGAGATACTGTCGAGTTATCTAATGGATACTGGTGATGCCAGTATCAATACTAAGGGACTCCGGTTTATGGGTCAAAGGTTTGTGCCTGATAGCTATATCCTAGGACAACTTGTTTACAAGAATGTTGGACTAGATAGGACAATGCCAAAGGGACTTGACGTGATGGCCTCCTTTGGATCTGCACGAGCATGGGAGCTTCTTGAAGATGACAAAGGAGTATTGAACTACGTCAATCAGTCGATAATGTTACAAGATAGATACGGAAATCTCACTGCTACAACGTGGACACAGAATCTCTATTGGCTCTGGCTGTATTCATTTACCCCGCTGCTTCAAGGAATAGAGGAAGGTCAACCGTCGTTTATGTTGGACCCAGCATGGACGGACAAACAACTTCTAACATCGCTTGGAACCTGGACAGAACTCAGGCATGATACCATCCTCTACGCAAAGCAATCATACACCTACGACACTTTTGGGTCACCTCCGACACCTCCACCAGGTTATGTAGAACCAGTACCAGCTCTTTACGCTCGTTTATCATCACTATGCAAGATGATGATAGATGGTCTCGGATCAAGATATGTACTGGATTTTGAGGCGCGTAACAAGCTGATGACGCTTTACAACACCCTACGTTCTATGCAGGCAATATCAGAGAAGGAACTTCAAGGAATACCTCTCAATGAAACTGAGTGTGAGAAAATGAAGCATGTCGGGTCCATCCTGAGTTCCCTCGAAGGCTTTGGTACTGCCGGAGGTAGAGCAGAACTAGTTGTTGATGTGAACACAGACACACCAAACGGAGAGGTTTTGCAGGAGGCAACGGGCAAACCGATGATGATTCTAGTTGCAGTTCCTGATGAAAATGGAGTGCCATTCTTGGCAAGAGGTGCAATGTACTCATACTATGAATTCATTCAACCAATGAGCCAGCGTCTAACAGACGAGGAATGGTGGAGCATAATCAACACTGACTCGACACCACCGATGCCTGATTGGGTTTCATCATTTGTTATTGAAACAAATGATTTGCCATTCTCTTACAATGTGCTATCAGAAAATAGTCAGGAATTTCAGAGTAACCGTTCCATATCATATTTAGCGACGATTGAAGTAATTTGGAACAAATTCAGATTCAGCTGAAACTTATTAGGACATGCGCGGATAATGTGAAACTAGAACAAGCCACGCCTGAGTACTTGCTGAAAAGCTTGTAGTTATGCAATTGCAGAAGGACACCATCCAGATGCAGGTTTGTGGGTATTCAACAAATCGGAGGAGGAGCATGTGAATAAACACTCCATAACGCTAATTCTTTCAGTAATACTACTAATTCAACCCCTAATTGTAGTAAGCAGTTTCACCACTTTTGATTCTGCTACTGCAAACCTAGAGGATCATGGGATAATAGAAGCACAAGATGTAGGAACACGATTGACTCCTGAGGAGCATACAAACCACGTCCCCATTCTTATCAATGGGACAGCAGATTTTGATCTTCAAGGATGGCCTGGTGCTGGAACTAAGGGTGAACCGTATCTAATTGCAGGTCTCAATATCACTTACGATTTTGCAGACCCACTAATTTGGATAGTAAATACGGATGCTTATTTCATCATAGAGGATTGCTACATCAACCAGATTTCTACTGAGATTGCAATACGCATTAACAACACAGCTCATGCCAAAGTAATGCACACCACAGTAGTCTCACCAGACACATCTGGTGGCGGGATATTTTTCGATTATGCGGAGAACACAGTGATTGACCACGTAAATGTAACATCGGGTAATAAAATGGCAATCAAAATGGAATATTCAGCCTTCTCAAACATCACCAATAACTTTCTCCATTCTGTGTTATTCAGAGCATTTTCGTTTGAATACTGTGATTATGCACTGGTAACTGGGAATACCATGAGAATTGACAATACTGGAAATCATGCTTTGTTCGGCATATATTCAGAACATGCAATAATTGCAGATTCAATGATTTCTGGTGGATGGCATTCGATCTATATGCACAACTGTAACGACACAACAGTAGAGGGAATTGACATCGAAACTGATGATAGAGGGCTTCACATACAATCCAGTTTTGATGTTAAAGTGCAAGACATTGAAATCTATGCAGTTGGAGATTACGGTGCCGAATTCTGGCTCTGTGAAGGGATCGAGATTGATGGTATTTCAGTATCAGCACCAAATGATATGGGAATTCACCTTCAGGAGTGTAATAACTCTCTGCTTACCAATGCATATGTCAATGACACGTTCTTCTCTGGAATCAATGTGTACCGGTGTTTCAACAGCAACATCACAAATTCAGTTGCTACATACACCGGTGGACAACCACTATACATTCAGGATTCTGATAATTGTATCATTGACTCAAACATGCTGTCCGAATCTCCGGAGGAAGGATTGTATCTTGATTCATGCGAGTGGACAACAATATCGAACAATGAAATCTCACACATCGATAATGTAGGAGTGTATATTGATTCTTCTTCTCACAATGGAGTCATTGAACTGAGTAACATCAATGCCACGGGCACAGCAAGCCTAGAGATCGAGGGAGATAATTGGACTATTCAGGATAATACAATTATTGGAGTCATTGCAATCTACTTGGATAAACCATCCAACATCGATCTTTTCCGAAATGACATTCCATTTACTGGGGATGAGGGAATCCTAGCATACTACAGTGATGATTGCAAAATCATCAACAACACTCTGGGAGTAATCACTGATCGCGGGATTGTTCTTGATCGTAGTCAACGATGCCATATGGAAGGTAACTTAGTGAAACAAAGCTATAGAGGTATAGTCCTAGACATGTCTCTTGATGCAACTGTGATAGGAAATACAGTTTTGAACAATGAGTATATGGGAATTCAAATCTCATATTCTGATAGATTGCAGTTAAACAACAACACGATTACCAATTCAGGATATCTGGGACTCTTTGTGACTCATACTGAGAATGCAACCTTCAAACACAATATCATGACAAATAGTGGAATTTTGTTTGAAACGATACAAAGCTTGGCAGAGTTGAACCACACTCTAATTGGGAATATGGCTAATGGATTGCCTGTTTATTATGCCTTCGACGAGAGTTCTCTTACAATTGATGGAAGTCAATATGGACAGATTATCCTTGTCAATTGTACAGGTGTGTCTGTGAGTGGTGGTTATTTCAATAATGTTTCATCAGCGTTACAAGTTCGTTATTGTATTGATGTGGATGTCACAGACTTTGAAATGATTGATATTAGATGTGGAAACATTATTGGAGATACTGCTGAATTGACTATTTCTGACACTCAAATAGAAGGATACTCTCGTTTCAGAGCGTTCATGATTCAATGGTCTGAGAACATAACATTCTCCAATGTCAATCTAACGTCAATTGAGAGTACTTCGCCAAGCAATGGTTATGGAATTAGTCTTGAAAACTCCATTTCTATCAATGTCATCAATAGCAATTTCTTCGGCATAGGATATGCATACCATCATAAGACTGGTAGCAACTTCTCAATTATCGATTGTACCTTTGAGAATATCGCCAATTATGGGGTATACACGACTAGTGTGCCTTATGGTCTTGTTCAGGATTGTACATTTGTGAATGCCACATATGGAATTCGCAATGGTGGTTCACATCATCATACCTATACTGGTAATGACATCCGATACAGTAACACAGCAATCCACGCAACAGGCGGAATATCAGCTC
>JARGGA010000208.1 GCA_029210805.1 Candidatus Thorarchaeota archaeon | reverse complement strand
CTTGCTACACCAGATGTGACACCGGGATTGCCGTCCACTGAATTAATTCCTGCTGGAAATGAAAGGGCTTCCTCATGTCCAAGCCTCCATACATATTCTGCTCCGTTAGCGTTAGTATTGTCTTCTGATGTTTCGAGCCATTTCCCAAAAGTGGCAGTTGTTCCACTTGCATCTGATCGAACATAGACATTGATTTGGCCAGTTTGCTCAACAGTGATTCCGAAAGTTGATTCAAGCTCTTCCCATGTAGAAACATTACGTTGGAATACTGCAACAACCATATCGCAGTCCATTCGAAATATGCTCCCATTCACAGCAGAATTGACAACAATCCCAATTGCATCTGCAGCAATTGGAAGAGTCGACACATGGGGATTTGTATCAACATACTCTGGTTTTGGAAAAGAACTAGAAGCTCCCACATCAATAAGACCCTGTGAAATAAGGGATTGTCCGAGGCCAGATCCACCAGAGCTCGGATTAAGAGTTAGACTAGGATTATCAAGATGGAAGTATTCAGCCCACTCTTGAGATAGAGGATACACGGTACTGGAACCCGCTGTAGTAATGGTTTCACTTGTACCTTCATTTGGCGGGGGGCTGATGAACGTGAGTCCACCTGCTCCAAGCAAGATACCAAGAACTAGTCCCACAAAGATTCCTTGTTTTTGTTTCCAAACGGACCCCATGTAGAATTCCTCACTTGTTGGATGTGAAGCCCTGAATGTACCCCAAATAAAGCTAATCGATTTGGTGTATTTCAAAGTTCTTCACATCCTTGAAGGAGGTTTCTATTCGGTTGGACTAAGTGACGCCACAACACTTTGCGCATAGGTCATAGCCGATGTTCCAATAATTGGTATATAGCCAATTCCAGCAATGTATTGTTGTCCCTGAGTAAGAACCCAGTTGAGGTAGATGATTGTAGGCCAAGAGAGATTATCTAGGTTAACAAGATAGAACAGTAATCTTGCTATTGGATAAGCTCCATCATGCACAGAGTTCATTAGATTCTGACCGGGGTCAGTTATTTCTGCAGGAAGTGCCTTCAGTGCATTTTCCAAAGAGGGTGTGATGTACTCATCAATCCCGGGATTGTACAAATCAATTGGTGTCAAATCCTCCATGAATGCAAGTCCTACATATCCAATCCCATTCGCATCATTCTCTGTTCCGGATGCAACACCTGGATTGCCTTCAACTGCATTCAAGCCTGAAGGCCAAGAAATGGCTTCATCATGGCCATAATTCCATTCGTATTCTGCACCATTCGCATTCGTATTATCGTCAGCGGTTTCAAGCCACTTGGCAAATGTTGCTGTTGTTCCACTTGCATCTGAACGTACGTATACATTGATGTCTCCAGTGGCATCCACAACAACATTGAATGTTGATTCGAAAACTTCCCAAGTCGTAACATTTCGTTGGAATATCGCGACTACCATGTCGCAATCCATCTTGAAAGATGTCCCATTTACTGCTGGATTCGCCACAATTCCCAAGGCATCAGCTGATACGGGGATTATCCCGATATCAGGATTCGCAGTTAGGTACTCGTCTTTAGGGTACGAACTTGATGCACCAATATCGATTACACCATCCGCAATTTGTGACTGTCCTAAACCAGATCCCCCCGTGCTCGGATTTACCACGAAATTCGGAAAATCAGCGTTAAACCTTGTTGCCCACTCCTGTGAGAGGGGATATACTGTTGTTGAACCTGCAGTTGTTATAGTGTAGGTAACACCTGAGGTTCCGGTTCCTAGAGGTGACAATAGAGCCATGCCACCTGCACCAATGAGGATACCGATAACCAAACTTAGTACAATTTTTGTCGTCTGATTCATGTCTAAGCATCTCCATGCTCTGGACAAGTCGCGTTTGAAACATAGCATTAAGGAGATAGCATGAACTTCACATGCCCAAGGATGCTGTAAATGTATCATATGCTTATAGTGTATATAGAGGCACTTTTGAAGCTTAAAATAACTGACTAAATGAATGCTTGGCATCTTGAAACACACTCAGATCAGTCAACCAGTGTTTCTTACGATTAAGTGGAAAAGCATTTACAGCATTTACATACATGAGATACTATGACAGAGGAATCTTTGGTGATAACAACACGAAAACTAAATCAGGTTCGAAATTCATTCTATGTTTATTTACCTCGAAACTGGTGTGATAGGTTCAAGCTAAGCAAAGACTCTGAAGTTAAGATTGAACAATCCGCGGATGGGATTTTGAAGATAATACCGCCGCAGTTTGTGACCCAAGGTCCGCAAAGAGCGAAATTCATCATTGATGAGGAAAATAAGGAAAGCATTGTTAATCTCCTCATAGGTTCATACATTGTTGGAACTGGGGAGATAGAGCTTGAGTTTGGAAGTGATCTTGATATCTCAACACGTGAAGAAGTAAGCCAGTGGGTAAGAAGGCTACCAGGATTCGAGATTCTTGATGAGCATAGCCAGAGTATAATCATCAGTGATACCAGTGAGAAGCAAGGAGTATTTCCGATTCTCAGAAGACAATTTTCGACCGCAAAATACATGCTGACCAGTTTAGTGGACACAATGAAAACAGGGAAACATAAAGAGGCGGAGAGAATTATTGACCGAGATGAAGATGTAGACCGCCATCGATACTTTGTTGAACGTTTGTGTCATCTTTCACTTCAAAATCCTGCATATGCGAGAAGAATTCAGATTGCCCCACCAGATGCATTACATTTCAGCTTGGCTACAAAATATGTGGAACGAATTGCAGATCACATCTGTGAAGCTATTCTTCAGCTTCTTCGTCTTGAAAAAATAAATGCCAAACTTGTAAAGACGGCAGAAAAACTCGTGGAAGTGTACATTGAAACAACCAGTATATTCTTCAGGATTGAGAGAAGCAAAGGTATAGACAAACGCAACACTGCAGAAGAGGCAAAGAAAGCATTCACTTGCCATCAACATACGAAAGATGTATCAGAAGAACTGGATAGAATCGGTGGCTCGTATGAAAAATCAGCATCCAGTGAAACACTTTTGGCATTGCATCTCGGAAGAATCTCATCATATTGCGAGGATATTGCAGAAGTAGCAATGAATAGAATCATTGAGTTCGGTTTTAATCAATGATATCTTGAATTGATTCGGAATCTAAATGCCAGTATATGAAACATGTGAAACATATGCATCATATGAATCACTGTAATATACTGGAAAAGCTGGGCGACATCCGTTCGAAATGGTAAGCATACTTGAGAATCTGGTCATTGTTGTCGGCGGGCTTGCCCTGTTTATGTACGCGATTACCCTTCTTCGCGAAACGCTAGGAAAACTTTCAGGTGCGCGTGTTGCCAGAATTCTAGAAAGAGTCAGTAATGATCCAGTTAAAGGGATGGGTGCAGGGGCCGGTGCAACAATTATGACGCAAAGCTCCAGCATCACAGTTCTTACTCTTATCGGATTTGTTAATGCAGGTATGATGACCTTTCGACAATCCGTGAATGTCATGTTGGGAGCTGAAATTGGAACAACAATAACAGCTCAGCTTGTGTCGTTCGACATAGGATTCTTCTACTGGCCACTATTGGTAATTGGATTTTTTGGAATGATGCTTGCGCCCAACGACAAGTGGAAGAATATTTTCAAGGTGATGTTTTCTTTGGGGATGATCTTTCTTTCGATGGGTTTCATGAAAGATGGAGCAAAAGCAATAATAGCTGATCCTGACAATACATTCTTTGTTGATGCAATAACTGAATATAGCGCATTTCCAATAATTGGAATTCTTATCGGAACTGCAATCGCAGGAGCAACACAGAGTAGCTCCGCAACAACAAGCTTAGTAATTGCTCTCGGAGCTGCAGGTCTCATTGGTTTACCTATGGGAATAGCTTTAGCAATGGGAGCCAACATTGGTACATGCTTCCTTGAACTTGCCGCTGGAATTGGAGCCACGACACCTGCGAAGAGAACTGCTATTGCGCAGACAATGATAAACGTCATAGGGGTTGCAATCTTCTTCCCATTCATCGGGCCTTTT
This sequence comes from Candidatus Thorarchaeota archaeon, assembly GCA_029210805.1. GTDB lineage: Archaea > Asgardarchaeota > Thorarchaeia > Thorarchaeales > Thorarchaeaceae > MP5-2226. The sequence continues at coordinate 2,075 of JARGGA010000208.1, read as the reverse complement.
TCAGATCTCATTGCGGCTACATCAGTTACCGGTAATCCAGCGATAGATGTCCCAAGACAGATTGCCAATGCACACACCATATTCAATGTCGCAGTTAGCCTCTTGTTCATTCCATTTGTCGGATTGCTCGTAAAATTCTGCGAACGGATAATTCCAGACAAGGAAGGCGAGATAATTGGCAGACACTTCTTTGATGACCAGATGCTTCACTTGCCACAAGCCGCACTCTTGGAAGCAGAGAATGAGATGCATAAGATAGCAGAAACAACCATTGAGATGATTAGATTAGGAGAAACTGCTCTTCTAGAAAAGAATATGGATGACGCGAGAAGAATAATGAATCTCGAAGAAGACGTAGATGAGAGATGTCGGGCGACAGAGGTGTTCATCGATAAGATCCGAGAAGAGGAATTGAGCGAGCGCGATATAATTTGGCGAATGAAGTTGATTGCAATGCTTACTGATATTGAACGAGTAGGAGACCTCTGCGAAAATATTGGAGAGTTTGCCCTCGAGCATATGAAGAACGGTGTTGCTTTCTCAAACAGCGGACTACGGGACCTTAGGAGAATGTTCAGTCTAGTTGAAGAAACCTACATGAGAGCAGTAGAGGCATTGAAGACAAGGAACAGAGATTTAGCAAAAGACGCGGAACAACTTGAAGATGAGGTTGACCTCTTGGAGAGGGAACTCAAAACAGCACATACAAAGCGGATGAGTGAAGGTGTGTGCATGGCAGAAGCTGATACTGTATTCATCGAAACCCTACGTAACTTGGAGAGAATCAGTGACCATGCGGATAACATAGCACTTGACATACTCATGGATAGGTAGTCTGTCACTGTTTCGGGTACACTTATGAAAGGCAAGCGTATCGTCAGCAGGGGTATCAGAGATTGACAGAAAAGAAGGAACGCAAAAGCACACTGAACAATCTCGATGGGAAAGAGTGGGTGAAGGCTACAAAATCTTGGTTCATTGTTAATCCGAAACCACGCTCAAAGAATCAGATATGCCACCCTGCAAAATACCCTGAAGAACTTGTTTCTCGTTTTGTAGCTTTCTTTACCAAAGAGGGGCATTGGGTGCTAGATCCCTTTGCAGGAGTAGGTAGTACACTGATAGCCTGCAAAGAGATGGGACGAAATGCTGTAGGTGTAGAGCTCAATATTGAGTTCGTCGAAATCGGTATCAAGTCCATCCAATCGTTCAAGGGAAAAGGAAAACACTTCTTGATACCAGGGGATGCGTACGTCTGTCATATGAACATTGAAGATATGTTCGAGGGGGAAGAACAACCTGAGTTTGATTTCCTTATGACTTCTCCTCCTTACTGGAACATGCTGAGGAAATCTAGAGGTGGAAATGATACGATCCATAAAGAGAGAGAGGAAGAAGGTCTCCCAACATACTATAGTGATTTGGAATTAGATGTAGGGAACATCGATTCATATGAGGAGTATATTGAACGAATAGGCCAAATATTTGACAGAATTAAGCCGTTACTTCGAAGTAAAGCATACTTAGTAGTAGTGGTTCAGAATATGAGAGATATTGATGGAGAAATGAAACCAATTGCTTGGGATCTAGGTAAGAGATTATCTCAAACCTACTCGCTCAAACAAGAGATGATATGGTGTCAAGATAACAAGCGTCTTGGGTGTTGGGGATTTCCGACTACATATGTTTCAAATGTGCACCACCACTACTGTCTAATTCTTCAGAAGAATTAGAGTCACTCCAAACTCTTCATATAGAGAAATCAATCCGCAAAATGTATGTCTGTCACAGTTCGAGACCTTGTTCTTAACGATTTAGATGCTCTTACTGCTGTATCGAAAAGCGTTTGGGAAGAAGATTATGCTCCAGTTGAATTTGAGTCATGGCTTGACGATCCACTATGGCACCCTGTAGGGGTTTTCCTTGATGAAACCTTAGTATCATTCGGAGCACTTCAGCAAATCGAAGGGACCCCGTTTGGCTGGGTGAAGGCACTTCGAACAGACGCCAATCACCACAGAAAAGGATACGGATTGATGGTCGTACAAAGAATGGTTGACATTGCAAGAGAGATA
>JARGGA010000207.1 GCA_029210805.1 Candidatus Thorarchaeota archaeon | reverse complement strand
TCTGCCCTCTACAACTTGCTCAAACTTGGTCATGGTCATTTCCTAGAGTGAAAGGGGGGACACTCAAAGTTCTCTGTAGCATGTCCAACAACTCTCTCGAACCTTTCCAATGAAATGGATTCAAGAAGAATCATCTCGTAGCGCAGTCTATTATGGATTTCATGAAACTGTAAGAAGCTGAACTTCTTGGACTATTCTTGAAAAGGGAGGAGTTTGTAAACAAGAATTCACATTCAATTACAGCTGCATACTATCAGTATGCTACTTGGTCTAAGTGCAGCGCACATATAGACTAGTGTAGAGGGTATAGGTGATATCTGGAGATATTAAAAATGGGAAAGGCGTTATCTTTACTCGGACTAATAATGATGATATTGGAAATTCTCCCTCTAATCTTACCACTACTCGGGTCCACATTAGGTGCTTCCTTTTATCTGGGATTGTACACACTCCCAATATTAGGATACGATTTCTCAGAGCTTATACTCATCTTGTTGATAGTTGGTTTCTTAGTCCTCCTCGTTGGGGCTTTTAGGTAATCATCGCATCAGCAACCAAAGAGAGAACAAGGACCGAAGAAACCGTGTATCCATATACAAGATGGGAAAGGGAGCTTTGGTCGTTGACACGTGGATAATGATTCCTAGCGCAACAAAGTGAAAGAAATCAACCATTAAGAAGGCCATCCAGAAGAATCAAGCCTCTTTTGATATCTGAATCAGAGAGAAGTCCTGGAGTCTTCTTTGTACCAGCGGAAACTAACAAGAGAAGTGCAATTATCCTTGGTATGAGTCGTGCATTTTGCAGTAAGAAATCGCGATTGCCAGCCGCATCGACAATATATCCCTCTAAACGTCGTGTAAGCGATGCCATCTGTTCGTTGAGTGCATCATCAGGTCGCATCTTCTTGAAGAGAAGAATCACAGATGCTTCATTGTCAAGACTCTCAGGAGATATTCCCATACTCTCAAGCTGTCGAATGGAATCAAGAGTGAAGGCCTCATAATCAGTTTCTTCGATGCGACTTTGTTTGTTCATAGCTCCCTGTAGCTGTGCTAGTAAGCGTAATGAGTTTGTCAATATTGATCGTGCCGCACTTGGAGTTGTAGGAGCCAATTGTATCAAGAAATCACTATGTTGTTCTTCCAATTGTGCTGCAACAGATGAGCAGATACTTCGCTCGAACCCGGGGGAGAAGGTAACTCCAGCAGCTTGAAGCAAGCGGGGGCTAGTTGCCAACCGTCGACTGGATACCAGTGCTCGAAAATCCTCTGATGTCACATAGAACAAAATAATGCGCACATAATCATAAGCTCTCTCGAAGTCTTCCTCAGAGGTAGCATTTCGACCTTCGCTCCTGCAGATGAAGGCACTTAGTAGCAACCAGGTTGAAACCAATGATTCATAGAGGCCCTCTCTAATAGGGGATTCAGCTACTCCTTGCTCTTCGAGAAATCTTGAGAGCTTGGCAGTGCCGCTTCTAATTCTCTGATAGGTCGTATTTCCTACCGTGACCTTGGACACAGATCTCATGAATTCTCTTGGGTCGCGTATTCTTGGACGAAGGATCAATACAGGTTCCTTTCTGTCGACCACCCACCATTTTGTTGTCGAAGTTACATGGTCCAGTAGGTCTATGGCAATCGTCAGATCATCTTGACCTACAACAAAGCGTGAATTCATGTATGCTAGGAGTCTTGATGCGAGGGCGATGAATCGAGATAGATGAACCGAGAGGCGCTCTTCTGCCAGGACGTAATCGGAAAACTGGCCTACAAATGAATTGACCCTCTCAGGGATATCATCACCTAGACGGGTCTGAGTCAGGCCACGATACACATCAATGGGGGTCCTTGCCAATTTATTCGCTCTCCAGATTCTATGACCAGTATAGCTATGCTAAGTACTGACTACACTGAAACGTGCATTCTTTCAACTATATATTGCTGTATGATACACGATAAACATCAATTGGTGTGCATATCACATATTCAGTCAACATAGAATATTTAGATATGATACTTGTTCATATGAGTTCATAAGACACGTTCATTCACAATACAGTATGATAGGACTAGGAGTCTGGCTTCTCTATCACAGGAGAACCATCCCGAAAGCCTCAAGGAACATTCGTTCTGAGAAGAAGTCCTTACCTCCCCAGAAGTCACCAGCTTCGAAAGGGAGGTCCGTGGCCAACTGCTATGACCAGACCTCACTTATGGGGCTTGTGAGTAGTAAGGTTCCTGCCATGGTAAATGCTGTGGAAACATCGTCTGCTTCCAGACCTACTGGTGAGTTTGGAATAGCGCAGCGGACAGAAGCCAGGTCCCATCGGAGGAATGATATTCCAATGAAGAAGGGCAAAGCTTGCAACATTGTTGATGACTCCGGTCAGCGACAAGCTGGTGACAGCGGTCGCGAGAAAGGTAGAACACAGGAGTTTCTTACAGTTCACTCACAATTGTAAGAAATAGGATCTTATTGCTGTATCACACAATCAAACTGGGGGAGTTGGTTACTTGCCGAAGCGACGCCCTCTCTTTTGATAGGAACGTAAAGCGCGCCAAATATCAATTCGGCGAACTGCTGGCCAGTATACCTGTTCAAAATACAGTTCTGAATATGCTGACTGCCAGAGGAGGAATCCTGAGAGTCGTTCCTCACCAGATGTACGAATAATCAAATCGGGATCAGGGATGTCCTTGGTATAGAGGTGGTCCTCAATGATTTCTTCGTCAATGTCATCTGGCTGAAGCAGATTTGTCTTCACCTTGTGGCTAATAGCCTTAACTGCATCAACGAGTTCGGATCGACCAGAATAACCAACTGCGATATTCAGCAAGTAGTCACGGTAGTTCTTTGTTTCTTCTTCCGCAGCCTTGATACCAATCTGTAGATCCTCTGGAAGAAGATCAACTCGTCCAATAGCCTGAATGCGAACCTTATGCTTGTGAACATCGGGATTATCAATGACCTCAGCGAACTTCTCCTGTAGAATATTCATGATTTCACTGACTTCTTCACCTGAACGTTCAAAGTTCTCAATTGAGAAAGCATAGAGCGTGACAACTTTGACCCCGGCTTCCCATAGAATGCGGAGTACTTCCATGACCTTGTGAGCTCCAGCGTGGTGGCCGTACCATGGCAGCTCTGCACCATGCTGTCTTGCATATCTTCTATTACCATCAAGAATTAGTCCAATATGACGAGGGTTGTGGCTAGAATCAAGCTGACTGTAAAGCCACCATTCATAAAGTCGATAGACGGGCCCTGCGATATTCAACTAGTTGCACAACCTGATGTTAAGTGGCATATTTGGTTCCCTCATTTGAACCGATGCCTTGTGAAATCAAATCATCTCGGCGATTTTCTCGGCTGCTCTTTTCATGTCAAGGAAAACCAATCCAAGCTTGGCTTGGTCTGTTGTTGATACTGTAAGACAAGCGTTTAGCCCTGCTTGAATAGCTAGAAGCCATCCATGTTCACCCTTGATATTGACTTGCTCTAATGCGCCCTTGCCGAGTTCCATTGCGGCTTTCTCCCCAAGAGTGAGCATTGCTGCAGTCATAGCTGCGACCTTTGCCTCATCTACATCATTGGGTAGAGCAGAAACAATAGGTAATCCCTCTACACTTACTATTGCGCACGCATCAATCTCTGGAATACTTCCTTGAAGCTCGTTGAGCACGCTTTCCAATGTGTCGCCACGTGACTGACTCATAGACCTCACCTTAGGTTATTTGTACAAGCGCTTTAAAATTACCTCTCGTGCTATAGCTTGAAACGCTCTTTTAACTCCAACGCCTTGCACTGCAATGGTTTCGTATATGGGAACATTGCTGCCTAGACCCAGGAGGTCGAGCATCTCATCGCGGGACATCCTGTTCGGGAGGTCTCGCTTGTTGAGCATGACTACTATCGGAATGTTTCGGCCCAGATCGTCGCCCAAAAATAGCTTGAGTTCCTCAAAGCTCTCTGTGTTCTCTTCTCTCTGATCTGGAGATGAGTCGGCTACGAATAGAAGCCCGTCTGTACCCTGGAGTACAACTTTCCGTTGGTGTCTGTGCCTCTTCTGACCGGCCACAGTAAATACATCAAACAGCACTCGGCCACCCGCACTCATAGGTACATAGTCAAAGAATAGCGTACGGTTGGTCTCATCTTCGATGGCAGTGAATTCTCCTTTCTGGAGTCCTTCTACCTTACCATAAAGCCACCGAAGAGCTGTTGTTTTACCGCCGAGAGACGGACCATAGAAAACGAGCTTTAAATGAATTCTGCCACGGTCGTCCTTTCTAATAATAGGTCACCTCAACTAACAGATTATTAATGTTAGGACTACATTCCATGACCATCGGTATCGACACCTAATAGCACTATACAACTAGGAATTTGCATACTCCATATAAGCTATTCTGGAATGAGTTATTGAAATATAGAGAAACAACATAATCTATCGGTGTGCAAATCCCGATAGAAATGATAGTGTAATTCTCCATTCTCTGTTAGAGATTACACATCTCTTCTAGTTTCTTGGCGGTTTCAGTCAACCGTACTTTCTCCTCTGGATTCATCGGGTCAGCCAATATGACTATGTCCATCGAACCATCGATGAGAGCCATGGACTTGCCGAAATCGAACTGAAAGAAGAGTGGACCACCAAACACCTGCTGTTTCTGCGAGATATATTTGGTCCTGTATTTGAAGTCAATCTGCTTCTTTCGGAATTTCCATTCAAATGAGATGGAACCTATCCTGTCATACTCAAGAAAATCAAAACTGGTAAGATACGGACGCTCCTTCCAATCATCATAGTACAGTCTGTATGTAGTTGTGCGACCAATGTCTAATGCAACATATCGTCCAAAGAGGATAGCGCGCTTGTTTGTGAGAATGAGATACCCATTCCTCAGTGAATTGGAATTGACAAATCTAACAAAGACAATGTCAAGATAAAGAGCCGTCTCATCTGGGTCGACAATTCCCTGCTCTTGCATAATATCATAGAGCAAGTCGAACATTCTTGACCGTCTCTCGTCAAAGTTCTCTGGTCTATCGATATACTCCGAGCCCTTCATCTTCGTCTTTACTTCAATATCACTCCCATGAAGGATCATCTCAAGGATACGTATCACAAAGTCGGGATGAGGCATATGAAGCAGATGGAATGCATGGGACTTCAACTCCTCCACCTGCTGAGGGATGAATGTGACTCTTTTCTCTCTAAAGCCTTCGCTTAGAAGTCTCAGTGCGGTGTCTCGTTTCTTGTTGTCCTCCAACCTGACAGTTTCGCCGACCTTTTTCACTAGCTCCTCTGCATTCATCAGTCCTATCAACTCACATGCTATTGTGCGAAGGCAACTGCCCCTACAGTGAACATCTGTAGGGACATGCTTGCAAGCTGTAGACTAAGTGCGGTAATAACTGTTCGGAGTTGTGCCTTTGAGCCTGACTTGAACATAATTCCAAGAGCACTGTAGGCGTTCTTGAGGGATACTACCTCACGAATGCCTGGGACGTATTTGCTTATACCCTCAACGGATTCCAGATAGGTAAAAAGCTCCTGTCTGCTTTCTGGTGATAGCTTCCCAGTCATATGAGTTGAGTAGATATTCACAACAATACTGGCCAGCATAGCTCCTTGAAGAATCAGTTCTGCAAAGAGTCCGGCATCCCCGAAAGCAGAACCAATAGCGCCGAGGGTGTAGAGGAACATCGCACCCATCGCAAGATGCTCGAAAGTATGGATAATATATGTTTTCAAGGTGCTATCAAGTAAGCCTTGGCGTCCTAAAATAGACCAAGATTTCGTGAAGACCTGCCAAGCCGAAAGTTTTGCAAAAGTGGCAGGGTCTTTAAACGACTCTGCGGCTCCTGTAACGGCAGATCGTAGACCACCTCCAGCTGTAAGGATACCTCCCACAATCATGAAAGTCATCTGAGTCAGAATCAAATTCGTGAAGTGGTCACTCGTGAACTGGAAGAAACTGAATCCCTCTTGGAACATAAAACTCGTATTCCTAGATGGACCACCTCGCATATCCGAAATGACTCCACTAACCGAAAGCCCTGCCCAGAGTAGACTCTTTAGACTCTCGTCAAGAACGGATTTTCCAATC
>JARGGA010000206.1 GCA_029210805.1 Candidatus Thorarchaeota archaeon | reverse complement strand
TGCGGTCATAGATACAGTCTTTGTCAGAGTGAACCATGCGAATCTGCCAACTCTTGACCATCCTCCTAACCAATACATCAAAGAAGTATCCACAGGTAATGCTATCATTTGGCACCCGCATGATGGCCAAATGGGAACTAGGAGCTATACAATATACAAAGATGGTGCTGTTGATAAAACAGGGCTATGGCCAGGTACAGTTCCGACCATTTCGGTCAATGTCGATGGCAATGACCTCGGCTCCTATAACTATACTTGCGAAATCAGAGACAGTGCTGGCAACTATGCATACGATACCGTTTGGGTTTATGTGTATGATGGAACTCCGCCAGAGGTCAATGATGCTGTCGATATACTATATGCTGAGGGAGATTTGATTTCATATATCATCAATTGGAATGGTACAGATCTTCATCCGGAGGAATATGCAATATATCTGGATGAGGGACTTCTCACATCGGGGACGTGGAATGATAGTTCAGAGGTAATCTCAATTGACGCGGGATTGCTGCCCTATGGAACATATATCTTCAAAATCGAATTGAGTGATATTGGTAACAACGAAGTTAGCGACAGTGTTGCAGTAACAGTCACTGATGAAAACCTCCTGGAATAAGCGACCAAGCGAATGTTCAGATTGATGAAGGAGATGATACCACTCTTACATGGACAGGAACAGATCTGTATCCTGCAAGCTATGCGATCTATTTCGAAGATACAGTGGTAAAATCTGGCGTTTGGAATTCAACAGGAGAGGACATCTCCATTGTGGCGACAGGACTTTCTGTTGGTGAATATAATTATACTGCTATATTCACGGATGTTGGATCAAACTCGATTTCTGATAGTGCAAATGTGACAGTTGTAGATGCAACCAATCCTACGGTTAGTTCCCCTGCAGATCTTTCCTACAAACAAGGAGCCACTGGAAATTATATCAATTGGACCGGTAGCGACCTGAATCCAGCGACGTATATGGTCACCATTGACAGCATTTTGACAGTTTCAGGACTTTGGAATTCAAGCTTGGAAATCATCACAGCATCAGTTGATGGCTTGGGAGATGGCGTCCACACTGCGTCTATCACACTATATGATGAAAGCTCAAACAGTATCAGTGATTCAGTAACTGTGACTGTTTCGGATGGAATAGCACCTCTAATCACTCAACCTGAGAATGTGACCTATATCGAGAGAAAGGTCGGCAACTGGTTCTCATGGCTGACAACTGATGCACATCCCTCAGATTACGTGGTATATCGGGACAATGAAGTATTGAAATCCGGACCATTGAATGATACGTCAGAAACGATTACGCTGTTTATAGATGGACTTTCTGTTGGTCTGCACAACTATACTCTGCTTGTTTCCGATAGTGTTGGAAACACTGCTACAAACACAGTATGGGTAACGGTTATTGAATCTACATAACCTCTGCCTACGACAACAACTGGATCAACTGATCCCATGAACACAACAACTACAACCGATGAACCCGCTCCTTATCCCGCTGATCTACCAATGAATGTCTTAGCAATAATTCTGGGTTATATAGGGGGAATTGTTGCGGTGATAGTTCTAATCGAGGTGCTTAGAAGAAGGTACGGCTAGCTGAAAATCTCACTCTAAGGTGAGAAATCTTATCTTGTCCCTGGACTAGTGCCAATAAGATAATGATGGCAGAAATGTGGTTTATTAGAACAGCCGATATAGCAAGTGGTTTCTCTCTTGTTCTCTGGCCTCCAAAGCCTGAGATATCGGAAATTTCCAGGGGTCTCTCGGATAGAGGATATAGACTAGCAACAACAGTTACCAATGAAACATCTCACTTCCTCATAAGAGATGATTGTGCTATAGGCCTACACAATTGCGAAACTCAGGAAGGAAGCCCCTTCATTGGAGGCAACGTCATACCACAATTGTCGAAACGCAAACTCCTTGGAAAAATTGCAATTCCCACATTGGTTTTAGGAATTGCATTCGTTTTCTTAATCCTTGCATTTGTTCTTATTCTTCTTATTGGGACTGTGGCCCAATCCATGGGATTCTCAGAGATATCTCAATTCATGGGTGTGCTTTTTACACTGATACTGAACGCCGCAATCATTGTTGGAATCATCCTCGTCCCTCTTGTGGCAGCATTTTACATTATACCATACCCATCCAGAAACACGGCAGTTACACTCATGAGCAATTTAAAGAAAATCGTCCAAGATAGAATTCCAGATGTTGAGATTTATGATTTCCAAATTCGACATGAACGAAAATCAGAAAAGCTACCTCTGAAGATTTCCGAGATGTTAGAGGTTCTAACAAATAAGACCCCCATTAGCACGTATGACCAAGTTCTTGAATATGACATGAAGTATTGAATTGCTTTTCTTAGAATTCCTCTAAAAACCAAAGAGAAGGGTCAGAATGATTGGAAGGAAAACCGAAATCAGTATGAGTAATAGAACACAACAACCAGCAGCTTGGGGGCCTGTTTGGGGGACATCATCATTTGAGATTACATATTCTTGATCATAACGCGTTTTAGGCCCACCTCTTGCAGCTTTAAAACCACGCCCTTCATCAGGTAAAGAAAAGCTTCCAAAACCAGGCATGAATTCAAAGACGCCACCGCAGTTCGTGCATCTAATGTAAATGGTCGAGATATCATCCTCTGTTCCTATAGAACCGGGAACCTTACAATAAGGGCAAGACGTTTCTTGGGACATGATATCGCGAAGGTAGGTTGGCTGATAGTTCTTTTGTTTGGGATTTAGCTATTTCAGTTGTCAGCCTGATTTCTGTAAGAGTTCTACTATTTCGTGTCTTCCATACCTAAGTGCATACGCCAAAGCGGTCATTCCATCGTCACCATCAGTTCCATCGATTGTTATTGTTTTATCAGCACCGTTATCAAGTAAGATCTTGACAACTTCCAGATGCCCATTTCCCGAAGAAAACATAAGTGCAGTTCCAGAAACAAAGGTCCGCGCATTGACATTGGCCCCTCGCTCAATAAGGAGTTTGACTATCTCAGCATGTCCTTCCAGACTTGCCTCCATAAGGGCCGTCCATTCTGCAGTGTTTGTTTTTTTGATGTCCGCACCATGATCCAAAAGGTACTCTACAATCTCAAGATGACCTCTTAACGAAGCCCATAATAATGGAGTCATGCCACGGCCATCAGTGGCATTTACATTCGCACCACTCTCAATGGCAGCGACGGCACCTTCTAAATCACCGTTTTCAGAAGATTCCAAAAGACTTGCAGTACCCGATTCAAGACTGCTGGTCGATGGTTTGACTTGCTTTGTACGAAAATCATCCAGAAGACGAACTATCAGGTCAGATCCAGAAACAGACATTGATGCGACATGAATTGCATCATTCAGGATACGTTCGGGTATTGTATCGATTTTCTCAAGAATCAAACGTACAACACTGATTTGTCCATCACGCGCAGCAAGATGGAGAGGTGTAAAGTCAACTCCATTCATGAAAAGCATATCGGATCCGTTTTCGATGAGATATTCAACAACAGATTCATGACCTGCACTTGCCGCTTTATGGAGGGCTGTATCCTTGAAGAATTCATCTTGTGCGTTAACATCAGCTCCATCTTCTACAGCTTTCTTCACAGATTCTAAATCACCATCTGATGCAGCATTGATCAATTGTTGGTCTATCTCACGCATTATGTACACCTCAAGAACTTAATGAAATAGAGAAGGAATGTATTTGATAATTGAGTGTACCAATTCACATGCTTATCGTATGATATTTCAGTTGATGTTCAGACGTACAAGTGGAGATGACATATGGTCAGCCCAATCAAAGAATGGTTTCACGTCACATTTGATGACAGCAAGATACACATCCACGTAGAGGCTCCGGGACTAGAAGAGTGGAAAGCATCAATCAGCTGGTCTGAGATAATTCGTGTTTGCTTCAAAACTGGTGATTTCACGAGTCCTGATGATATATACATATTCATCAACTCAAGACCCGAGAGTTATTTGATTCCGACCGATGCGAACGGAGGAGCTGACCTTTGGGGAGAATTTATCAATCGAGGTCTATTTGATGCAGAACTTGCGATAAAGGCCGCTACATCACCCGAGGATTCATTATTTTGCCGGCCAGAAGACTAAGAGAGGGGGAGCAATCATGCCGAGGCGATTCTCTATTGAACTCGATAATTCCTTCATAGATATCTGCCTGAATCTTATCGACACTAGAAGGAAAGATACCTTTGATGAGTTGATTCTCCATGATGATGCAAAGAAAGTTCATGCGCACGCATTGCGTTTTGACAACACGAGGGATTCAATTGCCGGTTTCTGGAGAAGAATAGTAGACACCCTTTTCAGTACAGATATGGAGAGCGCCATCAAATCTGCACTTGCAGTCCTAGATGAGAATATGGATCAATTTAGATCAGCAATGAATGATGTTGCTGAATATCTTCCAAAAGACATTGAGATCGATTGTAAGCTTTACACCATGGTAGGTTATGATATTGGAATCGTATCAGAGGGCTCTGCTTTCGTGAATATCGCTCATCCATTTTTCCCTGAGAATCCATGCGAATTGATTTACATGTCAATGCATGAAACACACCACGTCGGGTATGTCCATTATAACCCAATCTTCTCCTTTTCTGATCTCAAAAAACTGTCAGAGTTGAGAGATGCTGTACGATATCTAACACATCTTGAGGGAATTGCAGTTTATGCGCCGTTGAGAAGGAGAGTAGAAACAAGATGCATTGCCCATGAGGACTATTTGGCATTGATGGATGTAGAAATTACAGAGAAAAGAACGATGCAGTACTTCGATTTAGTGAAAGAGCTGGAAGAAACTGCAGACAGGAAAATAACAGAAGAAGATTTCGAGATACTTGAACCTATGAGTGCAAAAGGGAAACGATTGTGGTATGTAACTGGTGCGCATATGGCCAAGATTATTGATGAAAACCTAGGCAGAGCGGCACTCCTAGAAACCATTAGACAAGGACCGGACAGATTCTTTGACCTCTACAATTCAGTATCTTAACACATACTCTCGAAGGCTTTATCTTCTTTCAAAACAAAATTTCCAATAGAGGGTTAACTGAACTTATCCAGTTTAGTGGAGAATTGCTTCATGATCGGTATTGATTTCGTATCGCGTCCTGACTACACTGTATGTGGTGCAGCATATGATAGCCTAGTAACGGTCCTTGTGATATCAGCCACAGTCACACTCATGGCACTGGTACTCGGAATCGTTTTGGGATCCAGAGAAGAGGGCCAGGAGCCGGGATTCTTTAGAAGAAAACCTTTGATTCTTCCTTCATTTGCATTTGTCATTACAATGATACTTGTCATTGGTCTTTACCCAATACCTATGGCACAGTATCATGGTCTGAATGAAGTTCAGATGCACTTCAATGCAAGCGATACAGCAAATTTCAGCACATATGATGGAATAGCCTATCAGAGCGCAATTGTGATTCATGCTTTGACCTATCTGGAATCCGGGGAGTCAGTGGTTGTTCAAGTGGAGATCAAACAGGAATCCACAGTGATAGCAACTGCAACAATTGACTTGAATGGCACTTCGCTTGGGTCAATGACTGATGAAGAGATACAGGTTCAACTTCAACCGGGTCAGTATGAAATAGAGATTAGCTATTTGCAATTCAATTATGGAACACCTGTATCAGATTCTAAATGGATTTCCGTTGTCTTATCCCAACCACTTGCATCAGGGTTCTTTGATGAAGTATTAGAGTGGGAAATGTATATGTTCTTCATAATAGCAGGTTCGTTCTTCTTCATCCTTATAGGCCTCTGCGCCGCTCGTGAGGATAAAAAACGGTTTAGTCAAGAAAAGATAGACCAAGAACCTCCTAGAGATGGCGAGATTTATGCGAGACACTTCTAAATTGCAGGGATGAAAATTCAAGCTATTGCCTCTCGTTTCCAATCCAAATCAGAGCAGGACCTATTCATCCATGAGAGATAGCAAAGGGTCGATGATATATTCCACCCTCATTCGCATCTGTTTTGCAATTTGCGTCAATACTTCCACACCGTTTCCCGAAACCTATACGATCCTAGACATCGAGCCCAAGATGTTGTTCGG
>JARGGA010000205.1 GCA_029210805.1 Candidatus Thorarchaeota archaeon | reverse complement strand
AAAGAAGTAACTACTCCCTTTGGGAAAGATGTTCAGTATACCTTGAACTACACCGACGTTGATCGAGACCTTGGCATTGAGGGAGCAACTATCGGAAATGAAAGCATCGACGTTTACGGATTAATTCCTGTTGGGAATGGGATCTATACACTCTGGATTAACGTCTCAAGCCTTGCAAAAGGCTCTCATTCATTCAATCTTACTGCTGATGCACCTGGCTATGATCCCCGGTATATCAACTTCACTGTGGTAATTCGAGAAGCCTACACACAGATAGTTCCTACTGAGGGGTCTCTCAACATTCCTGTAGGTAATGATCCTGTCTTTTATGTCAGGTACTGGGACTTCGATAATGATGTTCCTGTTACAAATGAAACTCCCTTCATGGTTGTTACAACATGGACTCATTCCGTTGTAGTGACGTATGTCCCAGGGGAGCAACGATACAGAGTAGTCTTCATCACAGAGGATACCGATACAATTGAACCAAATATACCTGTTACTTTCACCTTCTCAAAAGGAGCGAATTATCAAATCGGTGTTTTTAATATCTCCGTAACGATACGAACTCATAACACAGAATTCACTTTGGTTAGCGCTGTCGAGCCGACTACCTCCACAGGTATCATCAATATTTCTGTTTATTACAGAGACACTGACAATTTTGCTGGGATCGCTCCCATTGGAAGTATTGGGATAAGCGTAACAAATGATTCAGGTGCGGTGTTTGCAACACTGGTTGATGGTGCATTAGGTGATGGCCATTATATAGTACGGATCAGTGCCGACCAATTTGGACTTGGAGTACAGACATTCAATGTGACACTAAGCTGGACGGGGGCTGGTGACAAATACTATACAAAGTGGATCATAGCACCAGCCAACGTAATCGGAGTAGATTCAAGGATGACGTTGCTTCTATCATCTGATTCTACCGAATATCTTGAAATAATGAGCTACACTTTCATATTCGCTGAACTTGGGGGTTCAGGAATTACAAATACAACCAATCCATATGGAGATGGGAATGTGCATATTTCTGTTAGTTTTCAGGGTTTCTCTGTCAACCTCTCAAAGGTCCTGATTACAGAAATCAATTACTTGACACAACCTGGCAATTACTCGATTAGTTTCAATAACTCGATTCTAGGTGCGACAGGAGTAGTATACATGAACGTATACATTAACTGGACTGCAGGTGTCCTTCCATACTACACTAACAGGTTTGATGTAATCTCAGTTAAGGTTCTTCCAAGAGATACTCTTGTTTCCATTACTCCTCCCTCTCCAACTTTCAGAGGTGAGGACGCATCATTCACCTTCACATACGATGATGTAACCGGAGGAGGGACTAGCCCGATTGCTAATTCATCATCACTGAGCATTTCTCTTAGCCTCTCAAGTTACTCTGTGACATACAATACAACTACTAAGGAATTTACTGTTACTTTCGTTACTGATCAGAATCCATTGAATCTTGCACCGCTTGGTACGAAATCCTTCACACTTGATGTAATTTGGGTCGGCGAACCGTTCTATTCCAATCGGACTGGACGAACTGTATTCATTAGAATCATTTCAAGGCAGACCGTTTTAGACTATCAATCTCCCGCACCAACTCAATACCTAGATAATGTAACATTTACAATCACCTGGACTGATGTTGCTGGGGAGTCTGTGTTTGGAATTCCTGGTGCGAGTGTGCTTTTATTTGATGGTGCAACACTGGTTAATCCAACAAAATATACGGTAGTTGATGATGGATATGGTAACTACACGATTACCTTGAATACAACATACAAAACTACTCCAGGAATCTATAGTCTTCGAGTTGACCTAAGCATAACTGATTACTACATTCCAGATATCTCCGCCACTCGCCAATTCAATATCCGATATCGGGTTACATTACTATCATCCGAACCAACAGATAAACTACCATACAATTCTTCACTTGTCTTCATTGTCGCGTTCCAAGATCTCTATACTTTAACTGCAATAAACAACGATACATTCCGTGTTACGCTTCAAATCCTAAATGGGTCAGATTGGTATTTCACCATCGAATGGAAACCAGCATTCCAGTATTATATTCTCACAATACACACTTACAATCATCCTGAACTAGTTGTAAATGTGCGATACAGTCTGCACATTGAAGCAACATATGATGCAATATCGCCGTTTTATGGGTCTGATGACGCATATATTCTCTTTGAACTACGAACTCGATCATCTGCGCTTGATTTTGAAGACACTCCGGATACAACCCCATATCTTGAGAATGCATCTTTCCAGATTTTCTATAGAGATGTCGATAGCTCATACGGAATAATCGCAGAATCAATTACTGTGAACAAAGGTGTCACACCACTCATACTCAATAGCGAATATTGGGTCATTGATGATGGAAACGGTTACTATACAATCGTAGTTAATTCTGTGGCATTGGATGGACTGGGACTAACAGAAATAACAATCTATGCTACTTGGAATCCTTCCACTTCACCGTATCATAATGATGCAGAAACAAGTTTGGAGATTCGCGTTTCCCAAAGAGAGGCAAATGTCGAAATCACCTCGCCGCCCTCACAAACCAACTTTGGAAACAATGTTACGTTTACGTTTGCATATATTGACATTCTATCCGGTTCAGCTATCACCACAATAACACAATCTAACATTCAGGTTTGGGCAGAAGGGAGTCAGTTAACATCTGGACAGTTTGTCCTTTCAGGTTCTAGTGGTGTATATACTCTGCAGGTGGATTCCACCATATTGAGCTCAGTTCTCGTGATGAATTTCAATCTAACAATTCTAGTGGATTGGGCTGATGGCATAGCCCCATACTACTCTGACGATGCAATTCTTGTGAGAGTTACTACGGTTGGCAGAACACTCACGTATTCTCCCCAACCTGTACAATCTGCTAATTTTGGTGATAATCTGACCATTGCATTTCAATTGTTTGACACGGAGAATTCAACATTAGTATCTGGAGCGATTGTGTACTTTGATTGTCAGACGGTGAGTTTAATCCAAGGGATAGACTTCTGGTTAGATGAGAGTAATGGTTTATACACAATCGAAATTGACACACTCTCGTTACTTAGTCCGGGAATATTGTTCTTTGACCTGAATATTTCGTGGAATGCATTGGATGAACCATACTACGTCAATCTTACAACTATCACTACGAGTGCATCTATACGTCCGATATCTACTACATTGACTGCATCTTCACAAAGTGCTAGTGCCGAATGGCTCCAAGAAGCAACAGTACGTGTAGATTACTTTAACGAACTCTATTCCAATCTAACAAGTGGCGCACAAGTTCAATGGTTCTGGCAAGATGTTGGTCAATCCGGAAACTTCACCGAGATAGGTTCTTCGGGTGTCTATGTTGCCAGTATTGATACAGGTTTGGCATCATCGACTGGAACAACAATCATTACTATAACAGCAAAACTGGCTAATTACGAAGATGCAGTTACATTCATCACCTTGATAATTGAAACGCTTCCATCTGATCTAAGCATTACAGCACCTGAGGAAGCAATTGCAGGAATCATTTTCATTCCTCGGGGAAGTGGTATCAATATCACAATCTATCTTGAGGATGTCAATAATGTCCTCCCTATAGACAATACCTACGTCCTTCGGGTCAATGCATCAATTGAGGGGACTGATTTCTTCTTTGTTTACAACGGAACTCCCGGGTATTATGAATGTATGATACCATCTGGAGGTTCAACCATTCTTGAGATTGGATCTACCTACAATGTACGACTAACTGCTGCATTACAGAATTACAATCCCGCAAGTGGAATCTTCAAGATCAGTTTACTCCAAACTCAATCACAATTAGACCTCTCATCAGGAACTACAGAGGACGTAATAAAAATCTACTCTGAACTTGTTAATTTTACAGTTCATCTTTATGCTCCGGACCTGTTAGAAGACATCGATGATGCAGTAGTTACCTGGGTTCTTTCTGAGAAAGGACTCTATGGCAATCTCACATGGCTAGGGTCTGGTGGATTATACTACGTGACCTTCAACACATCTGAGGTAGGATTTGGAATCTGGGGTATCAGTTTCAGAGCAACTCCCAATGATCCAATTTACTCGAATTCCGCAACACGTCTTAGTCTTACTATCAATAGAATACCTACAGATGTAATTAGAGAGTTCTCGGAAATCACTAGGGAATGGGGATGGACTGGTAACGTGTCCTTCATCTTCAACACAACATTATTCGGTCCTGTTGCAGGAGCCTCTGCAGAATACTCTTGGTCTGGTGGTTCTGGTAATGCCACAGATATAGGATACGGAATCTACATCATACCGATTGCCAGCTCTCTTGTTGATCCTGGTTCCTACTCACTCACAATCACCTTCAGCAAGGAGAATTATCAGGAAGGTCCTACAGGGCTGAGAATCATAATCAATCCTGTAGAAACAGATCTGAGTGTTAATTCAATAGATTATCATCCGGATTACTTTGGAAATATCGAAAACATGGAGCAGCTCCAGATACCACTGGGTGATTCTGTTACATTGTACTTCTGGTTCAATGATACGAATTCGGAGGATGGGTATGTTGGAGGATTGCCGGGAGGAGTTACAACACTCAACAGCTATCTCAGAGGCCCCTCCATTGATGGTTATCTGAATGTTTCACTCAATGATGAAGGTGGCGGTCTGTACAGCTTCACATTCGATACGATGGATCCAACCATAGGGTCCATTATTGATAGCGAATCATATCGACTGTATTTCGAAGTGTTCCTAACAAATAGGAACACAGCTGATATCTTGATACGAATACATGTGATTGAAATCCCCACTGAGTTGATTCTCAGAAACTCTGACACTACTATCTCATTTGAGAATGGAATGAACCCTATTCTGGAGTTCTACTTTAACGATACATGGCATAATCAGGGAGTTACAGGAGCCGATTTCAATGCCGCTGGAGCTGAAAGCATTGTCCAAATAATAACAGACGAGTCAGGCGAAGGGGTGTACACACTTGAATTAGAAACTGGAGCACTTCTTAGTACTGGAGGTGGCGTAATTGTGGTTAATTTCAATGCTACGAACTATGGTACTAAACAAATGCAACTCATTGTCAACATACAACCAAACAATGTTGATACAATGGTCCTCAATCTAACTCGATACGGATTACCTGTTGCACTAGTCATCATCATGCTACTAGTTGGTTATGTTCGAGTTTGGAGTGTTCCAAAACGTTTGCGTCAGATAAACGGACAAATCAAGGCGCTACGAAAGGGGAAGATTCCCAAACCCCTTCCAGATGCAAAGAGTCGTCAGGCATTGGTTGCCAATCTCTTCAACGATACATATTCCGAATTGGGAATCACTCGGTCGCCTTCCCAGATGCCTGAAGAAGCAATAGCCGTTGATATTCCAGAAATGGGTGAATTACTGGTCCAACTGTCCATCCTCACTCATCTGAGCCCAGAAGAACTGGATGAATTCAAAGCAGACATTGCCAAGATGAAGCTAAGTGAGCAAGCTGCATTTGTAAGAGAGGTTATTGAACAAGAAGCTATTCGTGCAGCCCGACGAGACGGAAAGACAATGGAACAGATTATCTCTGAGATCGAGCAAGAGGCTAGCCAACGAATCGCGGGTGAGGAAATAACCAAGGCGGAAGACATCGACTTAGAACTGATTGGAGATAAGGTTCCTACTCCCCGACCAACTCTTGACATCATGGAAGAACCAGAACCCCCTGAACCAACAAAAACTGAAACAGTCCTTGACTCCGAAGAGCAACTACTTTCTCTATTTGAGATCGATGAACTCAGAGCTGACCTCGTTCGTAGGGGTATTCCTGAGCATGAGATCAACACACTCATTGAACAGGCAAAGACACTGCCTCGTGATTTAGTGGAAGAATTGATTCGGAGTCTGGAAAAGGGAGATAGTATGTAGTAGAATCACCGTCTACTCATCTTTCTCCTCTGGGTCCAAGAAGTGTGAGAGCGGTAATGTTGTTCCAAACGTGAGAGGTCTTGAACGCGATGTACTCCTGATTGGAAGATTGGGGTGTTTTGCTAGAGTGTATCTAAAGTATGATTTTGATTCCTCCACCTGAACATGAACCTGAGCATAACTCGATAGTGCTTTACCTCC
>JARGGA010000204.1 GCA_029210805.1 Candidatus Thorarchaeota archaeon | reverse complement strand
GTCATATGTCCAGTGAATACGAAGTTGTCTTCCGAGTCAACAGACATGCCATATGCCCTATCAAGTGCGGATCCACCCAAATAGGAAGAATATAGCAGTGTGCCACTTGGACTGTATTTCACAATGAAAGCATCAAGCTCGCCACCACCGTGGTCTATCTGATATGGATGCAGAAGAGGGAGGTTTCGTGACGCTGTCGCCCCTCCAATGATGATATTGCCTTCGCTATCAATTGCAATATCGCTACCTAGGTATTCGTTTCCGCCACCACCATAATACGTACTGAAGATAATGGAGTGATTTTCTCCGCTAAGTTTGGTAACAAAAATATCAAGACCGCTACTTCTGGTTTCCTGAGCCGCATTCACAAGTGGGAACTCATATGATGTTGTTTGTCCAGCAATCACGATGTCACCATTATCATCAATTGCCATGGATCGAACCTCATCAGAGCTACTTGTGCCAAAGTATGTGAGTAAATTCATCACCAGTGGAACTCCAGTTTGTGCAAGAACAAAGCTCGGAGAAATAAGAAGAAGGATAGATATAGGAATAGCTGACGGAACTACCTTCAAGGACATAGCAAATCGCCTACTACAATGGAAAAATAGATGATATCAATGACTAAAAGACGGAAGTTTGAAGCAAGAACCTCGAAGATAGATAGGGGGAAAGTATTTTTTGAGTGGTGTAACCCTAGCGATAGTTGAAGCGCTACGATGCGGGGCGATCTGATGGAATTAAAATTCATACTATTGGCAGCAATACTGGTACTCTCGGTAATTAGTGTAAGTGCAGAACCAGCAGAAGCGTTACCATTTGACTATGAGATTACGAACCAGGCATTAGATACAGATGAATGGTACTATGTCTGGGATTCATTCAATATTGGAGATGTTATCTCTGGGTATTTTGAAACACACAGTGCAATTCAGGGATTATACTCGTTCTTCATCTGTGATGAAACAAATTACAATGTTTGGGACACAGGAGGAACGGCGGATGTATATAATCTGGAATCGAATATGCATACACTTGCATTTTCCTTCACTGTTACTTCGACGGATACATGGTATGTGGTGTTCAGTAATTACGGTGGATCCCAAGCGATAACCTTGGATTTGGGAATAGATGGTAATGATGATAATACTCCGCGATATTCTTCTTCTATCTATGAATACACAGCATATGGTGAAGTAATAGAAAACGATGAATGGTTCTACGCCTATGGTACATATACAGCAGGAACAGAATTCTCAGGACATTTCTCAACATTCTTTGATACTGATGGAGTTACCTTCTTCATTTGTGATGAAACTAACTTCGATATCTGGGAATCTGGTGGGACTGCAGATGTATATGGTTTGAAATCTGATTACCATCAGGCTAACATCGATTCGTTTACTGCTCCGACCACTGGCGTGTGGTATTTTGTATTCTCTGCATTAGACGAAGCAGACACAGTGACAATTTCAGTTGGAATTGAAATCGATACGTCTGGATCGACGACAGGTACAGAGCCGCCCAGCGAGTGGTTGGACATGACAAATCTTTCTGCAATAGGTGCTACTGCACTTATAGTAGTCTGTGTTGTGTGCAGTAAAAGAAAAGGCAGACCCTCAACGCAGGGGCCAACATATGTAACTCGACCACCTGCACCGGGTTCAGGAACGAACAAGGAAATGGTTTTGGGTGCGCTTAAGGCCTACCCGAGGGTTAGTATGAGCGAACTTGAGTCAATACTTCACATACCCGAAAATGAGGTTCGAAGGTTAACACTAATGTTCATTGCTTCTGGAGAGATTCAGGGAACATTCAACAAGGGTACTGATGAATTTACATCGATCCATGCATCAAAAGTTGGTAGTGAACTCAGACGTGACGCAAAGGACGAACTAGATATTCAGCGTTGTCCTAATTGCGGAGCTCCGATATCAGGTCACTTTGTTGTTGGCGATAACGTAGAGTGCAAGAGCTGTGGCGTAAAGTTCAATGTATAAAATGTAGATTCTGGAGGAGGGGTTTCCTTCTCCAGATTTCATTCTTTTTCTTAGTTATTGTAACTACGCTTTTTATAATCCTTAATTTTCATCATTATTTCGTAGCCAACTAAACCAGTCGCACGCAGATTCCCAAAATTCTTTGCCATAGTCAGCTAAGGAATCAATATTTGGAAAGAATACGAAACGGCTATGTCGAGATATCCGATTCTTGGCAACGCTTTTATATTGTTAATTTTATATTGTTAAGTAGTGTTTACTATGAGTGCAACAATGATCACATGCAACGCGTGCGGAGTTATCTTCGATACTAACGATGAAAAAGAAGAACATGTAATGAAGGCTCACATTATCCCACAAAAGGGATTAAAGAGAGCACTCCATTGGGCCAACAGAATGCTCTAGTTGGCCGCCTCCTTATTTTTCTGTGTAGGTCGCGATGAGATCAATAATGGTCCGTAGGCGTAACCTGCTAGCATTCCCATATAATCAGTTATTGTGGGATTATGGAATAGTGTCGCGGTTGAAACAAGGATTCCAAATATTATCCCTCGAATCAGAGCGTTTCCAAGATTTTTCGGATTATCACTCTTGAGGATGGTCCATCCTCCCGTGAAGCCTATGAGTACACCGTTGATTGTTTTCTAGAGTGCACAAGAGAATGGATACGATGCACTCCTCCTCATCCCTTCCGATGAAGGATTTGTGACTGCATTAGTAGAAGGATTGCGTGAACAATGGCTATACCCGAAATGGTATTCATGTGTGACCACCCCAAAACGGTTGAAGGATATTGCCAATGAATCCTTCACATCTAAGACTCAAACTCATATCATCGTTACTACTGTGCTTGATGCACAGGTTCTCTGGGTCCCTGTTACAGACGAGTATGAGGAACTGCAATGGGCATCGTTCTCGGTAGAATACGGGAGACCCAGTGGGAGGAACAACGTCGTTCCCTGGATAAAACTTGATACGACACCTCCACTCATTCCTCCTCAAAGCATCCCTAAGGTTCCTGACACCATCACTGAGAAAATCAGGAAGCTTGCACGTATCAAACACAAGAATATACCAGTCAAGCTGCTGGTTGGTGATAACAAGGAGCTAAAGGTCTTTGAAGTGGATATTGATGGAGATGATATTGCAGAGAAGATTGAGTTTGCGAAGGTAAGAGACCTGGTCAGGTTCCTCAGGCACAACCTCCGTTCAGGAATGGGGTATAAACTGCAAGGGATGTTCCTGATATGGGGGTTGGATGACATTGAGTTCGATACATCGGTGGAGTTCTTGAAGCCACTAGTCCACAGGAGTAGGTTCTATCCTGATGAGTACTTCTATCCGACAACCTGCATGGAATTCCTCTCTACTACCACAGGAAACGAGATTGTGATGCTCATCCATCCTGACGGGACAAGGTACAGGGTTTCTTTTGAGGACCTTCCGAAGGACTCCACACTGAGAGCGTTGGAAACTGTATCGTTCGACATCTATGCCCTGGGTCTCTTGACAGATTGCCCAGAACTATATGATCCGAGAACAAGGAGGTGGTATCCGGTCACTCTGGATGTGCGAAATATCATGGACATCAGGTTCTCAAAGCTGCATGAATATCCAAGACTGCAGAATGCGTTAGACCATACAGATGTGAGTGAGTTTGATTGGTCAAAGGATTCATGGCGGTTCAGTGGACACTTCCATGGAAATGAGATAAACTGGAGAATCGTGTCTACGTCCACAGGGCAAACATGGATGAACAGGTCCTTCACATATGTCACACCAAAGGGACAGAACCCAAAGGATGGTCTAGATAGATTCAGGAGGGCGGTTGCATCGATAGTCCCACCAAGTAGGTTAGGGGGTCTTGAGGACTGGTTGGAAGGACTGGAATCCACACTGAGAGAGAGGGATACGTCGATGTCCACCGATGGTCCTATGACACTTGAGTTTCCCTGACTTGTCCCACCTGTGGATGGTTCGGACACACACTCCCAACCTAAGAGCTGCTTGTGATACTGAGAACATATCCTTTCTCTTAGATTTCTCTCTAATCAATGTCTAGGTTTGTCTGGATTTAGCGTAGCTGTTAGCCACCCATGATCAGCCGATTGTACCAAATTCCTATGAGGTATATCATATTGCCATCAATACCTCCAGGTATTCGTCCTCCAACTCCAATAATACAGAGGACTCCAAGAAGTGCTCCCATTATTGTAGAAATTCCGATTCTTCTGTAGTTTACCATCTATCTTCACCTAGTTCTATTCGTTTTTTTCTTTGAAATCAAGTGCAGCTGAATTAATGCAATATCTAAGTCCTGTGGGTTGCGGACCATCCTCGAACACATGGCCCAAATGACCACCACACTTCTTGCATAGTACCTCAATACGTTTCATTCCCAAGCTCCTATCTTCTTTGATAGTAACACTTTCTTCAGATACCTTATTCCAGAACGCGGGCCATCCACTTCTAGAATCATATTTTGTATCTGATGTGAAAAGTTCATTCCCGCACCCCGCACACACATATGTGCCATCCTCCTTATGGTTTACGTATTTTCCACTAAAAGGAGGTTCGGTTCCGCATTGCCTGAGAACTTTGTATTGTTCAGGGTTCAGTTTTAATTTCCATTCATCATCAGAGGTGTTCAAAATATCACCTTTCTGAAATGTTTGGCACTAATGTACTAAATACATTGCAAAGGTGCACTTTTCTAAGATACAGGAAATGTGATCTTTGATCCAACGCCTACATGTAGGAAAGTATCTCCAAATGTATTCATGAACGCAGCCTTTCCTCTCAGACCAGTACAGTGACATGGAGCAACCAAAGTCAGTGGATACCCTACCAATGTATCCAAGGTATATTTCATTCGCTCAGCAGATGCGTTGTTCAGATGTAGTCCTCCAACAATGCCAACAATGGAGGAAGAACCAGTGATTGTAGAGGCATGATTGGCGGTGTTCACAATCCCGGCATGACAACACCCAGCAAGAATCACGATGTTTTCATCTTTCAATTGGAACACAAGGGACAGATCATCAAGGAGTTTGTCCGGATGCGTTTCACCCTCAATCTCTGTTACGACATCAAGAAGCTTTCCAGTAAGCTTTTCAAATTCATTCGTTCTTGGAACCTCTCCAGTACTCCAAATACCTTCGGAGATCTGGTAGGGGTCTCGAGAGAGAATTAAATCGGTCATTTTTTCCAGGTCGTCTTTTTCAAAAAAGTCCTGAATGCCAATCGGGATGGTGTCATCCTCTCGAACAAATATTTTTTGTGCCAATGCATGAGGATGACATAGAACAGGAATTTTCTTGTCGACCTCTGCCAGAACGTCCATTACGCCACCAACATGATCCCAGTGGCCATGGCTCAGGACTAGTATATCGATGGAATCAAGGTCTTCTTCTAGGATCCCCAGATTGTGTTGAAGTGCGGGCGTGTCGCTTCCTGTGTCAAAGAGGAGTCTGAATTTTGATTCATCGTCATATATCACATCGACAAGTGCAGAGAACCCAGCTTCTCCAAGTAGGGTGCCCATTGCAACATGACCATCAACAAGAATTAGAATTTCAACTGATTTAATTGCGCGTCCCATCGTGAGCTCCTTCATAGAGTGATAATCATTTACTGAACTTGCTGCCTTATAGGTGCAATCTCAAAGCGGTAGCCGCATCTATTGCATATCACACGCCCACGAGCAGAATATTCTGGCACATTGTATGCAATGCACTTACCACATTCGGGGCATCTAGCTGATGCGCCAATTACACTATCATCTCTGACTATTGGGCATATCGATTTTGAGCAAATCCAAAAACATAGGATTGCACCTACTACAACAAAAACGATGGCAGTGAGAATATTCTCTAACATCGAAACCCTCCTTTGCCGCTCCTAGCATATATACTCCTAAAAAGGGATAAATCCTTCGAAACTCGGAAGAATGTATTAATTCGGGAAGAATGCCTCTTGACGCAGTTGCAGGCGCGACTTCGACGCCCTTTTATGCAGACGCAGTCCCGAACCGCCCATGCTCTTCGGGATCAGCTACTTACTGTTGTGTGACCTTCAATGCTAGTTTTTTACAAAGAAACTTGTGGAGTTTATATATTTTTGATTAAACATACGTTTGATGATATCATACCAAGTGAATCCTTCCCCATTTGATAC
>JARGGA010000203.1 GCA_029210805.1 Candidatus Thorarchaeota archaeon | reverse complement strand
CGCTTCTCGTCCTGCATTTTCTTCAGCTTGTTTGAGTATAGAACGGGATTCTTTGTCGGCTTCCTCTCTCATTGTTCGTGCACGTTTTTCTGCATCCTCAATTCTAGCACGTGCGGCTTGTTCTGCCGCATGAATCTGTTCAACTCCGTCTTGTGTAGACTCCATCTTTCATCCCTCGAAGTAGAGATAAGGCATTGATTAGCTAGTTACTGATAAAGATTAAGGCTTACTGATAAAGATTAAGGCGCGTCATAATGCTTATCAGGTGTTAGCTAGGCTGTGTGCATCACACCTAGTTCGCAGGTTAAATACCTCGTTATATGCTAGTGTTCTGCATGCGGTGATAAAATGCGTCTGAGTATGAGCCCCTCCAAGATGTTAGTCGCAAAGGTCGTTACACATAAGGATTATGAGCGGCAAATGATTTTAGCTCTTGAAGAGTTTGGTCTTTTTGAGCCAATCGATGTTCGGCATCAAGCAGGCATCCTTGAGGGAACAAGGACACGTGATGAGGAAACTGTGTTTGCGGTAAGCGAACGTTTCTCTGTAGTTATCGAATCTTTAGGATTAGAAACGTTTAGAGGAATTGGAAAACGTACCGAAGTGGAAGACAAACTAGTTGCGGATTCCCTTGCGCATGTTTCGGAAGTAATTCAATCGGTTGAAACTGAAGTACTTGAAACCGATCAGGAGATTGCAACCCTATCTCTCGAGCTTGAACGCCAGAAAGGAGTAAGAGATATTGCATTGGCCCTGGAACCTCTAGGCTTGGACCTAGAGATGATCACTACTACCGAGTATACCTACACAACTGCTGGGA
This sequence comes from Candidatus Thorarchaeota archaeon, assembly GCA_029210805.1. GTDB lineage: Archaea > Asgardarchaeota > Thorarchaeia > Thorarchaeales > Thorarchaeaceae > MP5-2226. Next base: position 5,364 of record JARGGA010000203.1, on the reverse strand, counting down.
AAATTCAAACGGGTCACCTCAGTAAGCTAGAATGGAGTCTTAACGAACTGACTGAAGGTATGTTCGTTTTCAGAGCGGTTCCCGCTCCAAAGAGTAAGGGCACCTCAATTGCTAGTGTTAGTATCTCGCTGGAACGAAAAAACGCAGCAGATAGAATATTTACAGCTATTGGATTTGAAACGTTCACTATCCCAGAGGGCTACCCGGGTAGTCCTGAGGAAATAGCAGATGCCGCATCAGAAGAGATAATCAAACTGGAAAAATCACTTGATCAGTTATTAGCAAGAAAAGAGTCAATTGCACAGGAATGGAAACCCCGCATCCTTGCAGCTTGGGAAATTCTCGAGATAGAAAAATCACGTATTTCTGTTAAGGGGTACTTTGTCTATACCGAGTCTTCTGTGAAAGCATGGGGCTGGATTCCCGAAGGCACACAAGACAAAATCGAAGTCCTTCTCAACGAAATGATTGGTACTGCATTCAATATTGCATTTGATCAGCCCGACTTTGCAGAACACGATTCTCCAACCTATTTGAGCAATCCATCCATAATGAAACCAACAGAAGATGTTGTGTCTGCTTACGGAACACCCTCAAAACACGACTTGGATCCAACCAAGATCATGTGGATATCTTTCCCCCTCATCTTTGGACTTGTATTTGCTGATGTAGGCCAGGGACTCCTGATACTCTTTATTGGTTTAGCAGCTATTAGAGCTACTCGGAAAGGTGATGACTGGGGTCAGATCATGGGCTATGTCCAAAATGGTGGAAAAGGCTTAGTTATGATGGGACTATTCGCCATATTAGGTGGATTTCTGTTTGGTAGCTTCTTTGGCTCTGAAACGGTCATCGAACCATTGTGGCCGATGTTCGCACATTACATTGACGGAGAGGTCAATCCCTCTAGAGCATCACACATGCTAAAACTATCCATCGAGATAGGTGTGATTCAGATATCTCTTGGCATTATTCTGGATATCTATAACAAACTCAAGCATAAGGAATGGGATGAAGGAATCATTAGCATCGCTTTCTTGTGGATGTACTTGGGATTCATCAATCTTGTATTCGGAGTAAGCTACAATAATATCAATACATGGTTCAGTTCAGAGGGAGCTGTTAATCTATGGTTACCGATTGTTGGTATTGGTTATGGTACTGGGAATAATGGTGTTTATCCTGTGATTCCTATTGCTCCAATGCTCTTTACAATCATTGCATTCGTTATCCCAATGATTCTCATGGCAGTTCTTGCTTTCAGACATGGGATGGATGGCGCTGTACATTTCATGGAATCCGTACTTAGTATGATTAGCCACACGGTGAGTTATGCTCGTATCTTTGCATTAAACACTGTGCATGTTATTCTGAGTGGTGTATTCTTTAGCTTCACAACTGGTCTGCTTATGATTTACTTTCCACCCATTAGTCTTGGAGGTGTTGTTATCATTCCTGAAGCATTCAATCATCATGGGGCGACAATATTACCAGGAATGTCTCTTGTGGGTGCTGCCGTAGGATCTTTCCTAGTTGGGATTCTAGAGGGGTTGCTCGCATTCATGCACACCTTGCGACTCCACTTTGTTGAATTCTTTTCAAAGTTCTATCATGCTGGAGGCACTCCCTTTACCCCATTCGTTACAAAACGTGTGTTTACTGTAGAACCTACTCGAGTAGCTATGGCTGTAGTGCCTTCTCAAAAATGAGCCCCCTTTTAGGGGGTTCTTGATTCTCTTGAGAGAACAAGTATTATGATTGCTATTCGCCAGTACCGCCAAGATAGAGCGCAACTAACTCCGTTTCGCCTTTGTACATTGGCTCTTGGTCTTGACTTACTCGCTGACGATTATCCCAGATGCCTCTTGCTAGGAGATCTGCCGTCTTTGCCTTGCCATCAACAGTATGTGCTGCTTGCATATCTCCAACTTGCTGAAATACTAGAGCCGCGCTGTTATAGTTACCAACTGCTTCTCTGAGTTGATCCTTTGCATCATCGAAATACCGACTTGCTTTAGATTTGTCCCCTTTTCTTGAGAGATACTCTCCCATGAAGTCATTCCTAGCTCCTTCAAGTCTTAACTCGTCGCCCCTGTATTTCATAACAACGCCCATAAGCTGCTGAACCTGCGAGTCGACATTATTCTTCTTTCTGATTAGTTCTCCACTAACGCTTCCTAATTCCTTTGCTGCTGATTCGAATGCAGATACTGCATGCTGTATTCGCAGGATAGTAGCATCGTGTGCTTTCAGGGCGGTTTCGATATTCTCATTATCGTCATCGAAAATAGCCAATTCGTCTTCCAGCCGTGCAAAAGAATTGGTTCTTTCCACTTGAGCTCTAAACGCCCATTGCTCTGATTGTCGACCGAAAACTTGAGCTTCAGACGCGTAAGCTGTCGAAAGTGCAAGCTTTCCCAGATCAGTGAGTTCGTCAGCTGTTTCAGAATTGCCAATCACTCTGTAGTAAGAGGCAGCTTCCGCAGCGTGAAGATTCTCAAGAATTCTTGACATAATGAATTTGACGCCATGCTGAAGATTAGAACTTAGTTTGAATTGGATTACATACTTGACATGGTTCAGAAGTGATAGTGTGTGATTTCTGAGGAACACAACATCTTTATCATCTGCCTCAAGACTTAGAAGAATTCCAAGACTGATTAACGCCTCTCGGATTGATTCCAATGATTCTGAAGGTTCTTCATTCATTCCCTCTGCAGCGGAATCCAATGCTTTATGCACATCTTGAATGAGTCCCTCTTTTCTAAGGTCCTGTGCAAATGATATCTGTTCAGTGATTCCCATGGCATCCTTGGGCTTCTTTTTTAGTAATTCTTCCACAAACGAGAATATCCTTAGATTCTCCCGTATTGCGCCGGTGAGTTCTCGTGTCTTGGCTAGTTTCTCAGATTTCTTTAGGTCTTTGAAAATCTCCTTAAGAACCGAAAATGCCTCTTCAATGTTGTTTACTACCAAGAGGTCTGAGAGTACCCGAACTGCCGATTCTGCTTTGCAGAAATATGCCTGTGCTTTCTTCTGTTCCTTATCCATTCTAGACTGGTCCGCATTACTCTGAAGAGCCACGATTTCCGCAAAGAGTTTCTCAGCCCTTCCAAAAGCATCTGAGGCTGTTGTATATAATTTTGAGGCGTCCTCAAGATTACCCGCTCGCATTTGTGCATCTGCTATGCCATTGTATGTCATACCCAGATAGACTTCGCTTAATCCAGCTGTGTTGTTCTTCCATGCTCTCAGCGTAGATAGTGCCTGCTTATCTCGCGTTTTTGATTTCTTGTAGTGAGGTATGGCTTCGTTGTATAGATATGTAGCCTGCTCAAAGATGAAAGAGCTTAGAATATCCCGCCAGATTAACTCATCAAATGGATTAAACGCCTGACGAAACACACTCTCTTGACCAATCAATTCATTGACAAATTCATCGAAGAACTCTGCCTCTGCACTTTTATTCTTTCCAAGAATTTCCGAGAGTTCATTGCTTTCACCTTCCACTGATTCCTTAATCAAAGAATAGGCTTTGTAACCCAGTGCAACTCTTCTGAGTTTTTGTGTACCATCAACAGAAGATACGATTGCAGGGAATGGCTTCTCAAGCATTGTATATACTGCAGCTAAATGTCTTGACGCATTCTTCTCTTTATCTTCATGTTCGCTTTCTACGAACGGTCCACTTGCAGCTGCTGCTTGATGTAACCATGCCATTACCTTGGCCATCCATACTTCTGCCAAGTTATTTTGAGATTGTTCCTGTATCTCTTTTAGTGCTTCTTCCAATTGTTCCCTTGTTTCACCATCTGCTGTTGCCAATCTGTTCCTCAGATACGCCAAATCAAACTCTTCGCCCATAATCGCCTCACTAAAATTGGCAACCTCGTCATATAGCGTAGTGAAAGCATCATGCATTGCGATACGTCTTACTTCGAGCCCGTCGGTATCATCGATATCATGAAGTGCAAAGTCTCGAACTGCATCTTGTGCTTTAGAATTCAGCTCGTGAAGTAGAAGGGTGTACACTGTAACTGTGGCAATTGCAGAATCGTCGCCTTTACTTTTCTTAACAGTGCTCAAATCTTCTCCCTCAGTGATGTACAAAGGAGTTTGATACACGTTCTACTTAAGAATAGCTGAACCTCTGCAAGCGTACTATTGAAACAATGAAGTCAATTACTCTTCGGCAGCTCTGAACTTTATTTCTCTGCCATCTCTGTACTTGACGAGATGACCTTCATCAGCTAATTTGTTAAGAACCTCACTTGTGCGCGATCTTGACTTACCCCAGCGTGTAGCCGCTTCTGTCGCGGTAAGTCCCGTTCTTGTAGCATGAAGGAGGTTCATCAGACGTATCCAGCTTGCATCATGACTCAAACAGCTTTCCGTGTCTTGGAATATTTGGTATTCCCCCTGAGAGATTGTTCTGCCCTTTCCAAGATCATCTTTCTTTACGGAGGTTTTTAGATCATCGATTGTTTTTGTTAGACTTGAAACGGTGTCTTTCAAGACACTGACCTCGCGTCTTAATTTTTCAAGTTCTGCGTCTTTATTCATCTAGTATTTCTCCTACCCTCGGTAATCTTTTTTGAATTCTACATAGGCACCTTTCTTCTTTTTCTGAAGTTTCTTCAGGGGATTATCTTCAGCTATCTTGAGCGCATCTGACTGTTTGTATGTTTCGAGATCCTCCGGCTGAATCTCTTTGATATCTAGCGTTGCGGATCCCTCTTGAGCTTCTTCCCTGATTACTTCTTCTGGGCTCTTCAGTTCGTTCTTAGGAGTTTCCTCAGCTATCATCTTCTCTATTGGATTTCCTACTCGAACAGTGTCTGCACAATCCAAGCAGCCATATTCTTCATTTTTAACCTTGAGAACATCATCAAGAATTTCTTTTGTTTCTTGAGCATATTTCTCGCGCTTATGTCTATACGTCATATTCGCATCCGCCATTATCCGCTAGTTCCACAGTCGACAAAAACCGTCAACAATCGACAATCAACAATAATCGACAATTTCAATATAAGCTTTTGGTCAATTACATATTTGATATGATGCAACAAAAGTTGTGCTTTGTATAACACAAGGACGTTATTAGCCTAGAATTTGCTTTCCTTTTGTCAGAGTAGGCTACTATGAATAGAGGGCAAATAATCAGCATAGTCATGATTTTACTGCTCACTCTCCCATTTTCATCATTTATTGCTGAATCGCAAGAGTCCTTTTTCTTAGATGATGGTCCTCGAAGAGGCCCATTTGTTGAAAGAGTTGTTTTCAATTATATACCATCGGAGACCTTGATGTTGCATTGAACTGTGCCTATGTCTACCTGTTCATTGACCTGCCAAGTACCATGAC
>JARGGA010000202.1 GCA_029210805.1 Candidatus Thorarchaeota archaeon | reverse complement strand
GGAACTCGTCCCAGAGGCGACTTATTCGTTCAACTCGCTGAGGGTCTCCTGGAAGAATAACCGTTTCAGCAACTTCGCCTTCTTTGACTTCAAGATGGTATTGTTCTCTGTTCGCATTAACAGGTTTATCAGCCGATACTCGCTTACCGCTCATCATCAATCACTATCTGTGATGAACTAACGATGATTTGACACTTTCGAACCAATGGTCTACATGCATTTTATGATAAAATTTTCGAAATCATGGTCGACATGCATTTAACGATACGACTTATTTTAGAGCGAGTCGAATATATGAGTGGTTGATGGAATATGACTGAGCGACTTGATGAACTGGATTTTCTGAGTCTTGGCAAACGTGTTCGCATGCATCGGCTGATGTACGAACATGGTCCTGGAAATGGAAAAATGATATTGCTTCCAATTGACCAGGGTCTTGAACACGGTCCATCTACCTTCTTCCCAAATCCGGAGTCCGCAGACCCTGATTTTCAATTTCGCTTATGTGCTGAAGGAGGATTTTCAGGAATCGCTCTACATCTTGGCTTAGCTGAGAAGTATGCATACAAATATGCTGGACGCGTTCCCATTGTTTTAAAGATTAATGGAAAGACAAGAATTCCTGATGCTTCACATGCCCTCTCGCCTATGACCGCATCAGTTAAGGATGCTGTACGTATTGGAGCTGATGCGATAGGATACACCCTCTATGTTGGAAGTCCTAATCAAGTGGCTGATTTTAACCAATTTCGAAAGGTCAAAGCGGATGCTGAGAAATATGGTATGCCAATCATTCTCTGGTCATATCCCAGAGGAGAGGCAGTAGACGCTCAAGGCGGAAAGAACTCTCTATATGCCATTGATTATGCAGCACGAGTTGCGAATGAATTGGGTGCTGATTTTGTCAAACTGAATGTTCCAAAAGATGAACCCGAACGGAGAGCACAACAGCCTGCTCCCTATGATTCCCTTAAATTATCATATGAAGAGAGAGTGAGAAAAGTCGTCAAAACCGCTGGAAAAACAAGGGTGTTCTTCTCTGGTGGCAGCAAACTAAGTGACGAGGACATGCTCAATCGAGCAAGAGTCTGCATGGAGCAAGGCGCAATCGGCCTTCTATTTGGACGCAATCTCTGGCAACGTCCCTGGAAAGAGGCCCTCGAAGCAACTAAGAAGCTTAAGGAAATGATGCTTTCAATTTGAAATTACAGAGTGAAACCATTTTCGGCAATCGTTCGCTATCGACACTATTATATGGTGGGAGAATAGTCTGAGGCATAGAGTAAGTCTAGGTTAGTAGGTGTGTTCCGAAAGGCCTATATCAAACATACTTCGCGACTTGGACTTGAGAGGGAGTCATATAGTCTCCCACTACAAAGGAGCGAGTTTAGTAATGGTTGAAACCACACTCAGCGTAATCAAGGCTGATATCGGTTCACTTGCCGGACATGTTATTGTCCCAGACTTCCTCTTAGAGCTTGCAAGGAAGGAGTTGAAAGCAGGTGTCGAGAAGAAAATAATCAATGACTTTCGTGTATCAAACGCAGGCGATGATCTAGAGTTAATCATGGCCCATAATAAGGGTGAGAACAATGAAGAAGTTCATCGTTTGGCTTTTGAAACCTTCATGAAAGGTACAGAGTTAGCTCGTGAGAAGAAAATCTATGCTGCAGGTCAAGATATCCTCTCAGATACATTCAGTGGCAATGTCAAAGGAATGGGTCCTGGTTCCGCTGAAATGACCTTTGAGGAACGCAAATCAGAACCATTTGCAGTTTTCATGGCAGACAAGACTGAACCTGGAGCGTACAACTATCCACTTTTCAAGATTTTCGCCGACCCATTCAATACTGCAGGTTTAGTAATTGATCCCAATCTACATGATGGATTCAATTTCGTAATTCAAGATATCATGAAACAAATCCCATGTTTTGTAAACATGAAAGCACCAGAAGAAATGTACGATATCCTCGCACTACTGGGTAGCACAGGACGATTCACAATCAAAAAGATATACCGTGCTGATGGACTTGTTGCAGCATCAGTAAGCACTGACAAACTACATGCTGTTGCAGGTAAGTACGTCGGCAAGGACGATCCAGTAGCAATTGTGAGAGCTCATTCTGGATTGCCTGCTATGGGTGAAATTCTTGAGGCATTCACACTTCCCCATCTTGTTTCAGGATGGATGCGTGGCTCCCACACCGGACCTCTTCTACCAGTTGGCTTGAAAGATTCCCGCTGTACAAGATTTGATGGTCCTCCACGTGTTGTTGCTCTTGGGTTCCAAGTGAGTAATGGAATGCTAATTGGACCTGTTGACCTCTTCGATGATGTTGCTTTTGACATTACTCGTCAGAGGGGCATGGAAATTGCGGACTATCTCCGGAGAATTGGTCCTTTCCAGCCACACAGACTTGGTGAGCATGAAATGGAGTATACTTCCCTTCCCGGGGTTCTGGCAAAGTGTATTAATCGTTTTACGGAAGAAGAGATTGTGCCAAAAGGCAAAGCCAAAGACACCTCTGAATCAGCTGAATAGGATAATGAAAGGGGGCTTACACGCCCCTTTTCATTTATTATTTTTAAAATTCAAATCATCTAGCCTGTTCGCTTGATGACATGATACCCAAACTTTGTTTTTACCGGATCATTGGTCATTTGACCAACGTTCAATGCAAATGCAGCTTTTTCAAACTCAGGAACCATCTGACCCTTGCCAAAGAAACCGAGATCCCCGCCCTTCTTCTTGGAGGGACATGTGCTGAATTGCATTGCCATCTCTTTGAAATCCTTTCCTTCCCGGATACTGCTAATGATTTCAAGAGCCTTACTGTGTTTTTCTACTAGGATATGACTAGTGCGCACCTTTCCTGGTTTTCCTTTTGCCAATATTATACACCTCAGTTTCAGGGAGGATATCCTCTCGTCTTTCGTGAATCCAGGCTAGTTAAATCTGTCCACGTGCCATGAGTTTGGTGGTTACGACTCAATCGAAGGATTTTATCGGGTAGAATACATAGTAAATCAAGTTGAGAGAATGTGGTTGACATGAAAGCAACGGTATTTCATGAGCATGGCGGCCCAGAGGTGCTTCAATATACAGATTTTCCAACTCCAGAAGTGAAAACGAATCAGGTAGTAATTGAAGTGAAGGCTGTTGCCTTGAACCATCTTGATTTGTTTGCTAGAGCGGGAATTCCCGGACTAACTCTAGAGATGCCTCATATTCTTGGAAGTGACATATCAGGAGTAATCAAAGAACTTGGTAGTTCTCTCGATGACGATTTTGAAGTTGGGCAAAAAGTAATTGTTGATCCAGGATTATCCTGTGGCACATGCGAGTTTTGTGTAATGGGCGAACAGTCGCTTTGTCGGAATTATCAAATCATTGGCGAGCACGTTCGAGGAGGGTATGCCGAATATTTTGCGGCTAAAGCTGAAAACGTGGTTCCAGTTCCCAAAACCATTGGACTCGATTTCGTAGAATTGGCAGCTACTCCTTTGACCTTCATGACTGCGTGGAGACTCTTGATGTCAAAAGGTAATCTAAGACCCGGAGATGATATTCTTATTATTGGGATTGGAGGTGGTGTGGCTTTGGCGGCTCTTCAGATTGCAAGAGTGGCAGGAGCAAGAGTGTTTGTAACAAGCTCCTCGGATACAAAACTAGAGAAGGCTCGTTTGCTTGGCGCAGATTTCGCAATTAATCATAATACAACTCCAGATTATTATAAAGAGATTGGCAATATCACAAATAGGAGAGGTGTTGATATTGTTCTTGATTCCGTGGGAACGGCTACGTGGGAGCGTAGTTTGCGGAGTCTCCGAAAGGGAGGAAAACTGGTTACTCCTGGCGCAACATCAGGTCCAATGGCAACAACCAACGTGAATCTTGTTTTTTGGAATCAGCTGGAGATATTGGGGAGCACGATGTCCTCTAGATCCGAATTGCGAGATGTACTGAAAGTGATTTGGAATAAGAAAATTCACCCTGTCGTTGACCGAGTATTTCCACTTTCAAAGGCAATCGATGCACACAACCTTTTGGAGAAGGGAGAACAATTCGGAAAATTGGTTTTACGTCCGTGATTGCATGAAAAGTCTGTATTACCCTGATACGGTCTCCGATTAGACACTAGTTCATTACACAATCTTGCCAGCATTATTTTGATATCCAATGAAAGTCGTGACTATATGCATGCCCGAATCCTATGTTGAAGGTGTTGACAAGCTCATCAAAAAGGGGATGTATCCTAACCGTTCTGAAGTGATTCGAATTGCAATTCGCGATTTATTGGTTGACGAGCTTTGGGGCGATCGCAAGCCCACAAATGCCACTCCTCTGTTAGCTCAGATTCAAAAACTGGCAGCTGATGCTGCTGAAGGATTTATTCCACCTTCCGCATAATGGGTATGGCCGAATTAGCTTTTTCTAGGAATATGTGATTGCAACCCTGTATAATGGGACCATATTGTACGTGATATTCAACTATCCGAATCAATGACGTGGTGACAACAGATATGATGCGAAAATTTTTCGGCAAAAAGAAAGATGATGATGAAGACGAGGCGACTGAGGAAGAAGTTGCTGAAACTCCAACCGACGAAACAACAACTGAGGTTACTGAGGAATCCGTAGACGATGAAATTGCAGAAGAAGCAGAAGAGGCTTCTGAAACGGGAATTGCTATAACAATGCCTTATCATGCAACACTTCAAGACAGGCTACGCTACCTACTAACTGACACTGTCCTCTCTTCATCAATAGAGGCACCTGATGAATGGAAAATCGAGCTCATGGCTATGGGTGAGCGATTTATGGTATGCAAAAAGCCAATGGGTGAGGTTGAGATAGCTTCTGGTGCTGCTCCTGATGAGGATGTTTTTATCCGGATTGGCAATGATGTTGTTTCAGAGCTTCTAAGTGCTGCTACCTTCTCTGAATTCTCAGCAATATTCCTCAAATATTACAAGAATGCAGAACCTGGAAAATTCGTGAAAATCGAACTTCGGAAACCCATTACTGATTTGAACCGTAGGGGTTATGCAAGAGTTCCAACTTTGAAACTGTTAATTGGCGCAGCTAGGTAGTGAAACAAGGTTAATATTGACCATTCTTCTGACATCTCTTGTCGAGCTAACGTAGAAGCTCACAGGATGGAGTAGGATGGTCGATATTCAACTACCCGTTATTGCTTTAAACTTCAAAACATACTCACAGGCAACAGGAGAAAAAGCTGTACTTCTTGCCAAAGCTTGCGAAAAGGTTGCCAAGGAACACAATGTTTCAGTTGTTGTTGCCCCTCAGATTGCTGATATCTATAGAGTATCACAAGCAGTCGATATCCCTGTTTTTTCACAACATCTAGATGCAGGTGACCCGGGTCGATTTACTGGACATGCACTGGGTGAAACTCTTGTCGCGAATGGAGCAGTAGGAACGCTGCTGAATCATTCAGAGAATCGAATGCAACTTGCTGATATAGAAGCATCCGTAAGAAAAGCCGAAAAATTAGATCTTTACACGATTGTATGTACAAACAATCCCATTGTCAGTGTAGCTGCAGCTGGTCTGAATCCATCTGCAGTCGCAGTCGAGCCCCCTGAGCTTATTGGCACAGGTATTTCAGTATCTCAAACACAACCTGAAGTGATCACGGACAGCGTGGATTTAATCCGCGCAGTGAATCAGGATGTTGCCATTCTATGCGGAGCTGGAATCGGTACAGGAACCGATGTCGAAACCGCCATCAAGCTTGGATCACAAGGTGTTCTTCTTGCCTCTGCAGTGGCAAAAGCCCAAAATCCCGAGGAAGTTCTTAGAGGTCTTGTAGAACCAATTTCAAAATAGCAGCTACCGGTCATTTTTCATAGGATACAGATACGAAAGAATGGGGATAGACATTGAAAGTAAGTATCGAGTGTGCCCATTGTCTTCTTGAAAGAGCTATCAAGCAGGTCAAACTTGCCACTGATGATCCGGATATGCAGATGGAAGTTACGGCTGCAATGTTGAAGATGCTGGGGACAGATTTTGACGCGACCTCTGTACCAAGTCATATTGGAACTGATAGAGATCTCCTCGTACAAAAGATGACTGGAAAAGACCCCTACAAGGATTTGAAGCATATGTCGAACTCGATGGCTTTGTCCCTTTTGCCCGAGTTGCTCAAAATTGTTGATGAATTCGAAGACCCA
>JARGGA010000002.1 GCA_029210805.1 Candidatus Thorarchaeota archaeon | reverse complement strand
CATTTTTGGCAGGGCAACCAAGCTTGTGCAGAAGGAGCTCTTGCTGCCGGTTGCAGGTTTTTTGCAGGATATCCAATAACACCTGCATCAGAAATCGCCGAGGTTATGTCACACCGTCTTCCAAAAATCAGTGGAACTTACCTACAAATGGAGGATGAAATTGCTGCTATTTCAGCAGTAATTGGCGCATCTTGGGGGGGCTTTCTTTCGATGACTGCCACATCAGGACCTGGTTTCAGTTTAATGCAAGAAAGCATTGGATATGCGACGATGACTGAAACTCCTTGTGTCATAGTCAATGTTCAACGTTCGGGACCAAGTACGGGTCAGGCTACAAAAGTGGCCCAGGGAGATGTAATGCAGACGCGGTGGGGAACACATGGTGATCATGAAAGCATTGTTCTTTCACCTAATTCAGCACAGGAATCCTATGAGTTAACAATCAAAGCATTTGCCCTATCAGAAATGCTGAGACATCCAGTAATACTTCTATCTGATGAGATAGTAGCACATTCACGTGAAAGAGTTACTGTGAGTGACATAACGAATCCATTAGTCCAAAGAAAACTGATTTCATTAACGGATCCACATTATGGTGGTGAATCAGTCGATGGCCATGCTTTGATGCCAAGATTCGGAGATGGCCACAACTTACTGGTGACAGGCTCCACACATGATAATAGGGGTTTCAGAAAGACTGCAGATGCTATAACTCATGATACCCTAGTCCGTAGGCTGAAACAGAAAATTCAAACAAAGAAGGATTTTATTTCAGATGTTGTCGTTTCAGGTCCAGAAAAGGCGGAATGGGGCGTGGTTTCCTTCGGCAGCACTTCAAGATCCGTTGATGAAGCAATGATTGAAAGTAACTCATCCTTTAGATCTATTAGACTACGAACTCTTTGGCCATTTCCCGATGCTGAGTTGAAATCATTCTCGAAAACGGTAGAGAAATTACTTGTTCCTGAGCTGAATCTTGGACAATTGATAGGGGAAATTTCACGGGTTGTGAAATCCTCTGTAGAAGTTGTTGCATTGAACAAGATTGGAGGCGGGTTGCTTATTACGCCTGAAGAGATTATCACTGCAGTTTCTTGATGCAGAGGAATGTATGATATTGACTCTGTTTGCGGAATCATGGTCCCTCCATATTCTGTAACAATGGAAATTGTAATTGACGTTCGTATCATTACCACAATTGATAGGCACTTATGTTCATGAATCGAGCTGTTTCCGAATATCTCTATTATAATCTGTTGAGAGCCAGGAAGAATCCACTGAGGGAGTGGTATGATTTGGCGTATGTTCGTGTTTACATTCTCCAAAGTTGCAAACGGAGTGTCATTCCCATTCTGGTAAACATTCACATTTATGAATTCCAATTCTTGCATATTGTCATCTAATGTGAGCAAATCAAATTCCATGTTTTCGCCTTGAAATACTGTGATATTATCGATTGTCGATGTAATTGTTGTAAGAATAATTGTGTCAATTGATTGATTGCCCATTAGTAAAAAGTCGGAATCTAAAATCTTGATTTCAATTAACCGAGGTCCTATTGTTATGAAGGACTCTATGTTAATCGATATGTTTGTGAGTACTCCGAGTGGTATCAATATGTATTCATTAAATTCCCCCAGACTGTCATTTAAGAGAAGGGCAACAGATTGTGTCAAACCGTCTTCTGATTTCAAAAGAAATTCTACTTCTGTATTGCCCCCTCTAACAAAACTCCATGTTGTATTTGTGGATGACAACCATAGAGGGTAATGAATTGCAGTCTCCAATGGAGTCGAAATTGTTTGCACATATTGTGAATTTGCTTCAATGAGAATAGTGTAATTGTAAGGTCCTAATGGAGCATCAAATGGAATCAACCAGCTCAGAGTAGCTATTCCATCCAAATCGGTAAATCCAGACACTACCGAAGTACCTTGAGTGTCTAAGAGAGAAATTTCTATCCCAGTAGAAGGGAAGTCTAAAGGATCTAAGACTATTAGCCTCACAAGTGCAGATTCATTTCGAGCTGGCGATATTACAATCTCGCTAGTTATTTGGGGGATATAGAGAACATCGATGTTTGTTGTTTTCTGTACTTCATTATAATAGAGTGATGTTGTCACGTTCACGGTTAGTTCTGCAATGCCCCATTCGGAACTTGGTATGCTTACTGTGAATAACGCTATCCCTGATGAGTTAGATACTTCTGATGCACTATGATTCCAAAGCCCTAGAACTAGACTAATTTCAACATAAAGTGATTCTATTTGTTCTCCAGACTGCCAATCTATGAGTGCGACAGCGATTTCGACATTTTGAGTAGCGAGAATTTGGTGATTTGTTATTATAACTGTAATATTTCGAGGAAGGACATCTACTGAAACGTAGTTACTTGCATTTTGATATTGAGAATTGAAAGCACTAATGTTCACCAGATAAGTACCTGGTGATGTTACAAATGGTATGCTTGTGTTGTATATTCCATTACCTAGAGAAATCAATGTGCCATTGGAAAAATCAGTTTCCCATGTAATATTGGAGCTCTCTATCGGATTGGCATTCTTGTCCACATGCTCAACAATAATGTTAGCTGATTCGAAATCCATTCCGCTTGGCGTTTGACAATACACGCTTTCAGTGGCTGTAATTATATTGATACTTGAAATCTCAGGTTCTACATTCATATATAGTGAATCGGAAAAGGAATGGAATGATGATGTGTCATTTCCACTAACTTGGATTGTATACGTTCCTGGAGGAAATGGCAGAGAATCCCATTCGAGTTGGATATGGCCATGTATATCTGTAGTTGTTATATTTTCAAATACAAGTGAGGATTCAATGTTGTAGATTTCAACTGACACTGCCTGATTCGAGTATGGCACACTTTCATTATATCGACTTGCCATACTCAGTGAAAGGGAAGCGTTACTGTTTGCTTCAATTGATAGTGAAGTAAGAGGTCGGACTTGAACGCGTCCTCTTGTTATATTGACTTCAATGTTTTCACTCACTCCTTGTGAATACTTATCAAAGATTTCAACATTGAAAATTACATACGCGACTATTGGATCGGGAAATGGAGATGTATCTTGAGGCATAATTGTGTAAGATGAAGTGAAATATCGGATATCTGGAGATGAGTCAACAGAGTAGGTGTCATCAAAAACAGGTCCTTGGTCGGTAACTACTGCAAATGAAATATAACACCAGCCACCTTCATCATAATTCGCAGTCATTTTCGTAACCATATTGATTGTTTCGCCTACTTCGTAGGTCATTTGGTCAGTTTCAAAATACTCGAAGTCGAGATATAGAGCCGACACTGGAACTACAAAACAGAAGGTTATCACCGTTGCAAGTGATATTATGACAGATAGATATGGGCGCAAGTAATCACCAGATAGTTGTCGTTATGTTGCCTAAAAAACACCCCATGACTTTATCGACAGGTTTAATTCAGCGCTAACATCTGAAAGCATGTCAGAACAAGGTACTTGGAGACTTGGAAATAATGTCTGTCCGAATTAAGGATGCTACAATCATCTCAATTGAAGATGCAGAAACAAAGAAGCTAAAGATGCTAAAGATTACATCAAAATTGGAGAATGCAACATTGACACTTGAGATTCCTGATGCGCTTTGTGATCCTTTTAATGTCAAGGACCTTGTTGCTGTTACCATTAGCTCCGAACCAATTCCACGAGGAGAGAAAGCCAAGCTCTATGCGGAAGGAACTGTTTTCAAAGTCAATGAAGCGGAAAACTTCGAAGTGGTTGTAACAATTGGAGGACTTCGTATGGAGTTTGAAATGCCATCTCCAAAGCCTACACAAAGAAAGGCTTTCGATTCTGAAAAGATTTTCCTAGCTTTGAATTGAATTATTGACCACATCTCTTTTCGGCAAATACTTTCGGCCATCTCACTTTCTCACCATGCCTTGGATGTTCCATCAATGTTGTTCTGTAGTCGATAAAATGGACAAATTAGTAGGAAGAACCGACAATGACCTTCTGAAATCTAGTTAGGAAACAAATACAATGACCAATATGGGTGTGGTCATTGGTCGATGTATCAATTAAAACAAATGTTTCTTCTGGGGTATGCCCAGACTGCGCTGGCACTTTCGTGATCAACAGAGGTTTTGTTGTTTGTTCTGATTGTGGTATAGTAGTTTCTAAAGAGTATGTTAGTCCTACATATCAAATGGGAGAACAACAGAAGGCAGGAACTCCGGATGCCAGTGTATATGGCTCCTTGGGAAATAGAATGCATATTGTTGATGGGCTTGGAAGCTATATTGGTTTTCATAAAGATGTGTACTTTCGTGATGCCAATGGACAGTCTCTTCCTGGTTCTATGCAGAAAAAATACAAGAGATTGAAGAGCGTTTACAGTACGAGGGTTCGAATAGGGAAGAATGAGGCTAAATATCGAGCTCTCAGAACTCTAAATCATGTGTCTAAACTTCTTATGCTTAACGAGCAGGTTCGGGATCGAACAGCATATCTCTACAAAAAAATTATAGACGAGTCACCTGAAAAGGTGACTAATAATATTCTACTGATAGCAGTCTGCTTATTGATGTCTGTTCGCGAATTCAAAGAGGGAGCTCCAATTACGCTGGAGGAAATTGCAGATACATTTGAGAAATGTGGGCATCGAGTAAATGTACGGGCAATTGTTAGAGAAGCTCTAAAAATACGGTCTCTTACAGGTCACTCTCCTAAGATTAGGAGGCCAGAAGATTATGTTCCACGAGTCTTATCTATGTTAATCAACGACTCGAAAGTAAAAGGCAAAATCGAATCACGCGGTTGGACTTCTCGCGATTACGAAAATCTTCTACGAGCGAAGGTACTCCTTGTCTTAGATCTTGTTCCTTCTTCAAAGCGCGGAGGTCGTAACCCGTTCATATTCACAGTATCTGCTACGTACGCGAGTGATCGTTTGTTAGCATCTGAACATGGAAAACGTTGCGTATTAACTCAGAAGCTTGCATCCCAAGCGACAGAAGTTGCTGAGTACAGTATCCGTGATCATTTTGGTATGATAAAGAGCATTGTTGAAGCGAAAGAGTCTTCAGCCGTGTAAGTGGAAACGCTCTGTTGTCGTGGGAGTAGCAGGTGTGAGGCCTGGATGTATATGAGTGAAATGCAGTTAATCACATGTCCGGATACACGTTGTGAAGGATGTGTGCATCGTATTGCTTCACATAGTTGTGAACTGGTTGCCTCTGAGTTTTCTGAAACGCAGAAACTTCTTCTCATTGAACCCAATAGGAATCTTATTCATTTGCCTGTTCAAGGTACACCATCACCCACTGAACCACCATGGTATGGGAATAGTTGGGAAACAATCTATATGGATTCTATAAATATCCTATTTGATAATCTACGACATCTTGTTGATGCTTACATTGTTGGTCCATACGTTTCTCTTTTCTTTCAGGATAAAACAACTAACCGTGCTTGGCATCACGCGGTTCCGCGCACCAGAACTTCTCTGGAATATTCGTTGGTACATGAGTTGGCTCAAGTTTCAAGTTATTCAGTAAAACCGAAATCAACTAGAGTGAAACTTCAGCAGAAACTACAAGATATGTCTGCAGATGTAATGACAAAGATTGAATCCTCATTGCCTGAGATTAATTCCACTACACGAAACACCATTTCAGAGATAATAGCACATAATTCCACGATTCTTAGGTTTCTATTCCCACTTATTTTGGATGACGAAGTTGAAGAGATATACCTCGATCGTCCAGGCAGTCGGGTATATTTTGACCACCGCAGATTGGGACGGATTTTGATATCTTGGAAACCCAAGGAGGAGGATATTGTACGATTGGTGACTTTCTTACGGGCAGAAAGCAATCTGCACTTAGATAGAAGAAATCCTTCATTGAAGACGGATATCACTATCTACAATGTGCCCCTTCGAATATCTGCAAGCCTTCCCCCGCTTGCGGCGGAAGGAATGCATCTCGAAATTAGGCGTGCTCGCTCCGAACCATACTCAATATTGGATTTAATAAGAAACGGTACATTGAGTGTTGAAGCAGCTGCTCTACTTATACTTGCAATTAACTCTAGAATGAATGTCACAATTACTGGAGGTCCGGGAGTAGGTAAAACTACTCTAATGAATGCACTAGATAAAACAACACCACAGATATGGCGCAAAATCTACATAGAAGATGCAATTGAAAGTCGTCTGTATGAAGATCATCACCAAGTTAGAATTAGAGTTGATCCTGTAGATGAAACAGGGGGTACATTTGATAAATCTACAGAAATCGTAAAAAGCTTGCATAGGTCTCCGGATTATTTGATACTAGGAGAAATTCAGACTGCGCAACACAGTCATGCTTTGTTCCATTCAATTGCTGCCGGATTGTGCTCAATCCAAACCTGTCATAGCTCTTCGGCATTCAGTCTCATTACACGCTGGACAAAAAACCACAACATCGATGAATCAAGTATTGCATTAATGGATATAATTGTGACACTTGAACGTCCTCGACCAGGTGAATCATTTCGTTATGTGAAGGAGATAGCAGAAGTTAAACGAAGTGAAAATCGAGGCATTATAGATTTCAAGGGTTTGAATTTAATCTATGACAAACAAAACCCCGTTGTAAGTGATTCTTGGTCAAAGGAAGGAGCATTTCACCACTCCGCAAATGCAAAGGGGATTGGAAATCATCATGTTGTATATGATGCTATTGTAAAAGTCCTTCAGAAGAAACTTGTTGACGGAAGCAATGATCTATCAAATATTGGAAACATGCTCTGGTCAAATTCTCATCCATTGACATCAAAAACATCTCGAAAATGATACTAGAGCGTTTTCCAGTTGTAAAAACCATTTGTGGGGCTTAAATAGCAATTAGAGAATCTTAGTGTAAGGTGTAGTACTATGACTGTTCCTTCCTCGTTTATAGATGATGAAAGCGGTGGACCTTTGGTGGAAGAAAGCCTTCTTCTTGGACTCGCTGTTATCACAATATCTATCGTTATTGCAGTAATCCTTCAAGCTACCGGATGGGCCCAAGAAGCAATATCAGGGCTACTACAACTGCTTCAGGATAGTTGGAACGGTCTAACGAATCTCTTGCCCTAGTTGTCTTAATCAATAGGTACACTATTCATATCTGAAATTTTTATCGACGTATGTATCTTGGGGAAATCCTTATTTATCCAGTCTAGCGGTTCTGAGATATTCTGGCTGGATACTTTCTTGCTCCGGTAGTGTAGTCCGGCCAAGCATGGGGGGTTCTCGATTCCCCGACCCGGGTTCGAATCCCGGCCGGAGCACCAATTCTCCTTCTTAGTGAACAATAAGTCGACGTCTAACGAGTGGAATGGAAAAAATGCACACAGATCCTACGAACCCAATGATGATGCCATATAGCCCAATTCCTTCTGATGCATTTGCGTCTGTAGAAGTAATGATGATGTAAATAATGCCAGAATGTGATAATATTCCGTTGGTAGGTGCTATTTCATACATTAACGAGTGCACACCGGAATTGGACGGTATTGGGAGCTGGATGTCAAGATATCCATCCAGACCAGAAGATTTCGAGCTGTCAATGGACAACCATTGGTAAATGACTACTACATCCTTTGGGTACGTCCCATTCAAACTTTGAAGACGTAGAGTGACTTCAATTGTGTTCAATGGTGTGATTATTTCATACTTTTCAAGCGATACTACGATTGGAATCTTTTGACTGACCGTAAAAGCAAGTGTTTGATTACAAGGCAGTTCGTATTCAGATGTGTTGCCTTCGTATGTTACGTGTAAGAAATAATCCCCTTCTAAATCAGGGCAAATCACCTCTATAGTAATCATCCCATCAATTCCAGTTATAGCTGTTAATCTCTGAGAAACTCCCGAGAAGTAATATTCTAGAAACCGATTGCTAAGATTGCCGCGATAATCGTGTAGGTGAACCGATAGAACCCATGTTTGAGAAGGATAAGCATATCCAAGAATATTGGTATCTGATATTTCGATATGAGGTCTTGAAAAAATATCAATAATTAGAAAATTGGTATTGTTAGTCAATAATACACCATTCGTAATCTGCGCCTTGAATGTTCGAATTCCTATCTCACCTTGAACTGGAAACAGAACTTCAATCGTTGGTGTATTTGAAATTGTGGCCGTGACATTGCTACTTGATAGATTGTCTGAAACTTGGACAGCACCATGCGATAATGGCCGAGAGTATAGATCGTATGCAGTAATTCTAAGTTTCAAGAAACCTCCAATCTCCGCCAAGTTCAATGGAGTCATATTGAGATAGATTGGACTTCCTACATTGATTATCACATCTGTCGCCGATGAAAGATATCGATAACTTCCAGGATACTCGAATACGAGGACATGTTCGCCGATTTCAAAAGTTTGATTTATGTGGAGGCGTATTTCAGCACTCCCTAATGCATCTGTATTTAGCGTATACAAATAGGTACCATCTAGATGAAGATCTATTGGACTATAAGCCAGTGAACTTTCTTCAGTCAGTAGCTGTATAGATGCGGTCCATGTTTGGTTGAGCATTATTAGATTGTTGGTTATGTCATTTAGTTCTATGGTAGTGGACAGTTGATCAATTGTTATCTGAAAGCTAATAGTGGATCCTCTATAAAATCTGCTTTGGTCGCCGCCGTAGACGACATCGATAGTATGTTGTCCCAAGCTAAAATTGGTGAAATCAAGAATTACGTCAAAAATAACATGTCCTGTTGTATTTGTTAAATCGGATGTAATGAATTCGGAATCACTTAGAATTGATAATTCTGCATTATTGACAGGATTTCCTGAATCATCATATAATATGGATGAGAACTTCAAATGGTCATTAGGAGCGTATTCTGCGTTTGATGCTGTGATGGAAATTGTGGTCAACGAAGTAACCATCAGTGTCAGCCATTGGCATGAGGGTGCTAGTGCTATTGATTCATTTCCAATAAATGTGATATTGATAAGTGTGGGTCCAAGAGGATGACTATGATCAAAAGAGTAGTCAATAGAAGCGACTCCATCACCATCTGTGATTGCTGATGACATTAATTCATCGTACGATTGGTCAAAGAAGTAAACAACTTGATTGGGCAGAAGAGTTCCAGAGGTGCCATTTGAGAAAAGTGTAGCTGTAAGAGTGAAAAGTTCTCCGCGGGATACGACTGTCATTTCTTCAGCGAATACCGGATGTGCATTAATTCCAATTAGGAAAATGAGTCCAATGGTTAGGATTGTTACACATCTGATTGTTTTCATGGGTGATTTCACCATGTGATTATTGTTTGGGGAAGGCTGACCCCATGCTCAAGCGAAACTGAAGTAAACTATCTGTTTCCTATCTGAGTCAACCTGAATTCCTTTTAATCTCCTATAGAGCCAGATTAGAAACCATTACAAAACTGTGGGTAGTTCATATGGGATAGTGGGACACAAATTCCTGCAGTGTGTTATGGTATACTATAGCATAGCATTCCAGTGCAACCATACGTGGTATCTTGATATGATTCGCATTAGACCTGAGCCGGGTAAATCAGGTTATTTCACTGTAAGTAACCGTCATATGAGTCTAATCAGACTTGGCTGGATTATATGTATGATAGGTAGTGGTGTCTATCTATTGATTGTATATCTGATGCCTCTATTTGGTGCCACATATTCGGTCTTGATTCCAAATAGATTATTTGTCGAGACATTTCTGTGTCTGTTGCCACTTCTCATTGGTAGTGTGATTACAAAGCATAGTGTATCTCAAACAGGAATTGATATTGTACTGGATGATGAGTTTTTACTTCTCAAGGTCTATGATCGGACATTGGGTTTAGTATGCCTAAATCTAGCTACAGCTGCGGGATCTGTTATTAATTACGGGGAAAAACCGATGTATAACACAGCGATGCTGCTTGCGCTACGTGCAGGCATGGATAGAAGGACTAGCTTCGCCTATGAGGTTGGAGTGATGTCTGGAAGACCATTTCTTCGCATTTTCATAACAACCTCAGCAAATAACGCGGATGAAATCAAGGACATCCTTAGAAGAGAAGCAACTAGAACTGAAGCGATTCTTCTTGCATCGCTTGAGAGAGTGGAAATCAATCTTGCCAAAAATGATGAATTAGCAAAGGTAATCCAGTCTTCTACAGGTGCATCGTTAATTGATGGTTTTAAGAAGACATCGAGTGATTCTGAAGAAGAAGAGATGCTAATAGTAAAGGGCAATCCAAAAGTGTTTCCAACAGAGAGAACTTCACAGATAGGTACTTTCATCTCAACAGCACTTAGACAAGGTTACTCATTATCGTTAACATCTGTTTTTTCCAAAGCAAAGCCGGGTAGAGAACGAAGGGCAATGGAACGAAAATGGAGAAGTATTAAAGCTAAGGAGAAGACGAATGATGATTCTCTAGCTGATCAAGCGGAAAAGAGAGCATTACTTGGGCGGTATGAGGAGATTAATGAGAATTCTGGTTGGTTTGATTCATCGCTCTATCTTATTGTTAGAGGGGAAAGTCCTGCAGAGCTAAAGTCGAATGTTGAGGGAGTAAGAGGTCTTTTTCTCTCAATATGGGGAGGAGATGATTCAATATCAATACATGAGAAGTCGGTAAGTCAAAGATTGTCATACAGACTGCTTATGCGACGGCATGTCAAACAGCAGAGATTGCATGCTAATACTTTGGCTGCATATGTCAATACACCGGTTCAACAGCTGCCCGTTATTGCTTCTGCCGAAATACCACTCTTCCAAATACCATCTAGTGATTATGTTGAAAATGATCTTCCAATAGGTTGGGCGATATATGGGGAAAAGCGACTTGGCTCCGTTGGTTTGCAAATTGAATGGTTGCGTGAACATATTGCCATTCTTGGGGCAACAGGAACAGGAAAGACTACACTTGTGAAAAAACTAATGACCGAGCTTTCAACCAAGACAAATGTCCCATGGTGGATTTTTGATGTCAAGGGTTCGGAGTATTCCGATTTGGCAAAATTGAATGATGTTGTCATTCTACGGCCAGGACTTGACCCGGCGTTTGTGATTGACCTTTTCGATGTTGAAAATGATTCTCATCAAGCTCATTCTACATTCGTTCTTCTACGAGAGTTACTTCGTGAGAATAGCTCTACCGAGCTGTCACCAGCTATGGAGAAATTACTCCGTGAAGCGGTTACAGCAACCGCTCTGCATGAAACAAATGGCAATTCTTTGGAGTTTCTCATAAAGAAGGTAAATACCATTGCAAATAATGACCGAACAGGGCAGATGACCAGAGATGCACTACTAAATAGATTGGAGATATTGACTAGAGAACCATTAGGGTCGATACTTAGAGGAGGCTCGAATGCATTCAGCATATCTAACTTGATGAATAGACGTGTTGTATTTGATTTGCGCTATGTTTCTCGGGTGGGTGGAATGGATTCGGTAAGATTGCTCTACAATCTTGTAGCAAAGAGAATTTTTGATTCGGCAATGAAAAGAGGTATTATTTCAGGGCTTCACCATGTAGTTGTACTTGAGGAGGCAAGCAATCTTGTACCTGAAAGTTACACAAGAAATTCAGCCGCTGATGTGACTACTGGTGAATCAATGGTTATGCTTCAGCGAGCTACTGGACAAGGGGTCGTTGTTGTATCGACACGTCCTAACATTTCCACTAATATTCTAGCAAACACGTCAACTAAAATTACTTTCAGACTTCCTTATGATAGTCAAGTTGGCGGACGCTTTATGTCAATAGAACCAGATCAAGAGCAATATCTCAGAACTATGCAACGAGGACGAGCTCTTATCCTGATGCCACACTGTAATGTATTCGAAATCGAAACAGATCCATTCACAATCTATGATTACATCGATTCCATTGAAGAAACAGTTCGTCACTCATCAGAGGAAAGCGAAGATATTGAGGTTCTTGAACCAGTATCCGTTCTAACTAGTGAAAGCAAGTTGCATTCAGTGCAAGAAGAGAGTGAGAGATCAGAGGTATTTGATAGAATTGGAGGAATTGCAAGCCATGTTATAGCACTTCTTGCATCGCAAGAAATTACAACTCAAGATGACATTCTAGGTTTTCTGAAATCCCTTGATTCAAAGATGTCAGATGCTGATGTCACAGAGATCCTCAGAGACCTTGTTTCATTGTCAACAATCCAGCGCGAAGCAATCCCTCTTGTATCCGGGGGCTTTGTATATTCAGCTTCAGGAAAGGGGCTTTCTGCGGTCAAGAAGGTTATTGCCAATTATCTTTTGGACAGGCTAGGAGAAAGCTGCCAACTCAATGATCAAGGCCAAGATGGCCCAGATATCTTAATTGATGATTCCGCAATAATAATAATTCCAGAGCATCTGAGGGCATCTTCTTTCGATTCTGTTGTAGAGGTAATTCGTCATCATATGGGAAATCTCCGAAATGGTGTGAAGGAGCTTGTCGTGATTATTCGAGGTAGTGTAGCAGCAGCTAAACTAAGAGAGATTTTAGATAAGTCTGAAGAGTTCGATGCCGTTTCGGTCGTGTCTGCGTTTCCAAGTTCTCTTGACAAATTGATTATGGACTTGATAGGGGAGTCATATACTCTCGAGAAAGATCTTCTTGATTTGTCTGATAATGATCCTGATTCTACTAGAATTGATTTAATAGAGGCAGTACATGATGTGGGACCAGCGACTAGTCGTGCAGTGCAGATGCGGCTTTGGTTTGGGTTAATCCAGGATTTTGTTGATATTTCGAAAGGACGAGTTGTCTGGGAAGCATTATTGGAATTCATTGAAACAACTGCGTTACAGTCCAAAAAAGGAAGAGCGGCCCCCATGAATTCTGAAGAGGGCAGGAGAGCGCTCACTGAGTTGTTAGCTGATGAAATGTTAGTAGCTGTAAGAATGGGAACGGATAAGCGACTTGTTGATATTGAGGAAGGGCTATGGATTGTAAATACCGCAGTATTGAGAGATCTGAAAGAACAAGCTATCCATGAACTTACGAAGGAACTCAAAAAGCGAACAATGGTTGTTCATCAGGGGCATGGTTACTATGACCTTTGTGCAGATAAGAAATCATATGCAGTTTTTCCAACACAGCAGGAATTGAATACTTTGCTGAGGCTTCATAGTGAGATTGCATGCAGAACTTGTGAGTCTACTGAGATGGTTTGTATTCTTACTGCATCAGAGTATCTTGATGATAGTGTTGTCACGCCTTCAAACTTGATCATGAGGACTATGGATGATGGTTTGGCTTCGATTATTATCTAAGCCAAAATCCGAGTGCAGATAACTTGATCACCTTTCAGAAGACCCTCAAGACGTCCTGGAACAGACAGATTGAAGATTGCAACCTCGATTCCTTTTTGTGATATTAGGAAAAGATCATGTATCTTCTTCGCCATTCCTCCTGTTACGTCTGTAGAACTTGATGGACCAGCTACTCGGATGACTTGTTCCTTGTTGTGCTCACTAATAGTGGGAATAATCTGTGCATTAGGATTTTCATTTGGATTTGCATCTAAGACACCATCAACGTTGGTTCCAACAAAAACACTGCTTGTATTGAGTTGATTTGCAAGATACGCTACTATAGTATCTCCACTCAGAATAGATGCTCCTCTGGTGCTATCGTAACAAACGTCTCCATGAGTAATAACGGTGTGGCCTGAATTTAGTGTCTTTGTTATTACTTCTAGAGGAAATCGTTCTATCTCACCGTCGATAAGAGTTACTATAGGAAATGGAGGAATTACAACTGATGAAACGCCTTCTGATTGTAATATAGTTTCAATCCCGCCTGATAGAAGGCTCATGTTATGTCTAATTGATGGAATGCCTGAAAGTAGTCTAGATGCAGGTGTGTCCGCGATTCCAAATCCATATTTGTGAGCCGCTTGATGTCCATATGCCCCACCGCCCAGTACAATTACCAAAGGTTTTGTTGATGCTTGAATTTCCTTCGCAATTCGAATGACTTCAGGAATATTGATTGCTGGAGGAATCACATCTTTCTTTGTGATTACTGAGCCTCCAAGCTTCACCAGAACAAATTCGTTCAATTGACTCACGGAATAGAAAATAAGGGATACTGCTTATGGAGATTGCTCTTCATCAATAAAATCGAACACATAAGACAAGGTTTTTATCCTAACCTCATTCCGTTGGGTTGAACGCCTGCCGAAGCGGAGCGGGATCCAAAATGACCCAAAGAGCAAGAATTAGACTATCCAGCACGAGTACAGAACACCTTGATGGTGTTTGTAATCAAATTAGAAGAATTACTCGTAAAACAGGCGTACGTATGTCAGGTCCTATTCCGCTACCTACCCGTAGAATGGTCATTCCCACGCGAAAGACACCTTGTGGACAGGGATCTGAGTCTTGGGATAAGTGGGAAATGAGGGTTCATAAACGACTTATTGATATCGATGCTGATGAGAGAGCAATTCGACAAATTATGCGTGTTAGAATTCCTGATTCAGTCTATATCGAGATTGAGTTGACTCGATAAACCATTTTCACACTCATTAGCCTAACACAAACTCTTTCTAGAGATGTAGTATTGGTAATAATGCCATTCCATAAAAGGTGAGTTGAAGAGTATGTGTGGCATTATCGGAGTCATACAAGAGAAAGGAGAAGTAGCACCTTTCATTCATCAGGCATTGAAGAGACTCGAGTACAGAGGGTATGATTCTGTAGGAGTAACCACCATAGATATGGATAGACTATACTCAAAGAAAGATAAAGGTAAGATAGATGATGTTCATAGGAAACTCAATCTTGATGATTTACCTGGCCGAATAGGTATTGGACATACAAGATGGGCGACTCATGGGATTCCATCACTATTCAATTCACACCCTCACTTTGATTGTAATAATGAGGTGGCGGTAGTACATAATGGTGTGATTGATAACTTTCTTGCGCTTAGAGAAGAGCTTCTATCTAAGGGACATAAATTTGATTCGGAAACTGATACAGAAGTTATTCCTCATCTAATTGAAGATTGTATCGCTGACGGAATGTCGCTGAAAGAAGCGGTGAAGTATGTTACAAAGCGGATTGAGGGCACGTATGCTGTAGTGGCAATGTGTATTAACGAACCTGACAAAATAGTTGTCACTCGAGATGGGAATCCCCTTGTCATCGGACGAAAGGGGTCAACTTCCTATGTGTCGTCTGATATCCCCGCATTTTTACCCATGACTAATAATATGATGTTATTGCTCGATGGAGAGATTGCAACACTGACACTTGATGGCATCGAGTTTGAGAAGCTCTCTGATGGTTCACAAGTAAATCGCAAAACCATCAAGATTAGCTGGACAGCTGATCAAGCGCAAAAAGGTGGATTTCCTCATTTTATGCTGAAGGAAATTCACGAACAGCCAGAAGCTATTGCTAATACATTGAGATTGCCACAAGAGGCAATTGACAAGGCTGCAGAATTGATACTGAATGCTGACAAGACTTACTTTCTTGCAATGGGAACCTCGGGTCATGCAGCATTGGCTGGGCGGCATATGTTCGCCTCTCTAAGTGGCATCCTTCCTTCGCTTGAACTGGCAAGTGAGTTTCAGGATACTGTATATGGCGCAATCAATGACACTGATCTTGTGGTCGCAATCACTCAATCGGGTGAAACTACTGATACCATAGTTGCTGCCAAGTATGCGAAAAAACTGGGCTCCAAAATATTGGCCATTACAAACGTTGTAGGTAGCTCGATTACACGACTGGCAGATCATACAATAATTACGCAGGCGGGTCCTGAGATAGGTGTAGCAGCCACCAAAACTTTCATGGTTCAGCTAGCCTCTCTTGCTCAAATCGCTCTAGCTGCTGGACATCGTAGTTCATTTATTGATAGTGAGATAATATCGCGAAAAAGGGAATCACTTGGTAGACTGCCTGATATAGTTTCGAGTGTAATTGCTACTCAAGAGGCAAATGCAAGACGCATAGCCGGAGAGTACTATATGCATCCTAGTATGTTGTTTTTAGGACGAGGTATTTCCATGGCAACGGCTTATGAGGGTGCTCTGAAGCTTAAAGAGATCGCTTACAATCATGCGGAGGGCTACTCCGCTGGTGAATCAAAACATGGACCTATCGCATTGGTAGAAGATGGTTATCCGGTCATATTTGTAGCTCCCAACGATAATACTCGTTCTAGATTGATAGGTAATATAATGGAGATGAAAGCAAGAGGTGCCTCAATAATATCGGTTATTGAAGAAGAAGACACCGAATTGGAGTTTCTTTCCAATGAGCTCTTTTCGATTCCACATGGTGTTGAACCAGAATTCTCTATCATGCCATACATTGTCCCATTACAGTTATTCAGTTACTATATGGCTACCCGGAAAGGGTATGATCCCGATAAACCTCGAAACTTGGCAAAATCCGTAACTGTACTATGAGGGGCTTATATTGTCTATCGAGTGATATTTCATTGTGTGAAACCAATGTTCTACATACTTCAAACACCATTAACCGATTTCGCTAACCTCATTGCGGGATATTTTGCAGAAATATGGGAATTTCTAATATTCATAGGCAGAATTTCAGCAGTAATTGTAGTGTTGGTCGGTGCAATCTTATGGTTCACTGAGGTGAATTCTAAGCGAGGGAAAGGTCTTGTTTTTAGTGGTATAATGCTTGCTATTGTTATACAGTATTTCGTAACATATCCTCCAGCGTTCATTCTATAGTGGAGCGAACAATCAAACAAGATCTTTTGCAATAATCTCCAAACTATCGGTAATGCGATCAATCTCTTCTAGAGTGTTGTAGGCATGCAGCGAAATTTGGATTATTCCCTCGGATGCTACTTTTTTCACAAGTGGATGAGCACATAGTAAACCACTTCGTACAGCGATACCAGATTCGTCTAGGAACAATGCGATATCGTGACAGCTAATTTCGTCATCACTTCCCAAATAGAAACCAAAGATTGTTGTTTCTTCATTGGTATTGTTAAGCATCACAACTTCAGGTATTGCAGATAGACGTTTTCGCAAGTGGGTCGAGATATTCTTCATATGAGTTTGCATAGATTTGGCATATAACTCTTCAAGGTAGTTTAAGGCAGCATCAAGTCCAACAATCGCTGGAACGTTGATTATACCTGATTCGAATTTATCAGGCAATAATGCCAACTCGAATTCAGTAGATTGAACATTTGCTACACTTGAACCTCCTAAGATTCCAGGTATGTGATAGGTTCCAAGAGTACGTTCAATCCACTGAACGGCCAATCCAGGAGGTCCCATAAGTCCAACATTGCCAGAAAATACGGCGATATCTACTCCTTCTTGCTCAGGCGATTTCGTACTGAATGCTATAGAGCGACTGATATCAGATAGGACCACCGCCTCATACTCATGAGCTATTTTTGATATAACGTGAACAGGATTATTGATACCCCATCCTACAGTTGTTGTGCCAACTGCTACAATACCTGTTTTTTTATCAATCAAATCAGCGAGGGTTTCAATTTCGAGTGTTCCGTTTTCATTGATTGGGATTATTTTAATTTTCAAGTTTAAAATCTGTGCAACTCTCTGCAAAGCGACCAAGACGGAATGTTCTTCATTTTCTGCAATGACTATAGTATCTTTGTTATTGTAATGCCAATTGTATCCAAAGGCAAATGATGCTATTGCAGATGGGATTGACTTTTGGAATGAAACTTGGGATGTATCAGAATTTAGGAAGTTTGCCATAGTTTTCCTTGCGTTCTCGACCGCAGTAGCACCTCTTGTTGCCATACTGTGTGCACCGCGCCTTGCAGATGCAACTGTGTGAGTTAAAAAATCATTAACTGCATTCACTGCAATCTTAGGCACTAGTGTTGTGCTTGCGGAATCAAAATATACTAGCTCGGGATTATTCTCAAGTATTGCAAAATCAACACGAAGTTCCATAGTCTTCACTACGGACTTTGAGAAGTAAACAACGGCCTTTAATTGTGATGGTGTACAAAATAATCTTAATGGATAATCCAATCGAAGGCTACTTCCTCATAACAAACGAAGGTTTGATTTTTGAGATTAAAGGTAATTTACATCCAGAATATCAATACATAGCGTATCTTCGGTATGTATTTGATACATCTGGGGATAGAAATTCGGAAGACGGTGTAGCATACAAAAAGATCTACCCATTGAAGGACCGAGAAGTCTACCTTAGAGAGAACTACCCTCACTATCTCAGGTTTGACGATAGACATAATCGTGTATTACAAGTAATACCATTCGATTCAATAGATTTCGTACTAAGTCCCATCGATGCGCTTGGTAGGATTAGGGATCGGGGTAGACATCTAAGTGATTTACAACGTGCAACCCTTGAATTGGCCGAGTCGTTAGTTGATGCGTTTGGGATTCCATGGAATGCAATTGGTGTTACCGGATCACAGCTTGTTGGTCTTGCAACAGAGAGCTCTGATATTGATTTAGTAGTATACGGTGAAAAAGCTGGTAGAACACTGCATCAAGGTCTGAAAAAAAACGATGAAACGATTGCGGGGTTGGAACGGTACACGGGGAAGCATTTACTACAACATACACAGTTTAGATGGGGGCTCAATAATCAGCATCTGAAAACGCTCAGCTCAATTGAAAGTAACAAGTTGCTTCAAGGAATTTTCGATAATAAGGAATTTTTCATTCGAATAGTAAAGACTTCAGATGAAATGGAATTCGTGTATGAGGACCTTTCATTCGAATCTCTGGGAACACGTGTTCTAACATGCGATATATTGGATGATTCACAAGCAATATTCACACCCTGTGAATACCAAGTTGAATGCCGGGGAGTTCCTGATCTTGTGAGTCTGGTAAGTTATCGAGGACGGTATACTGAACATGTAGGCAAAGGGATGTGCGTAAAAACAAGAGGGACACTCGAGAGAGTAAACCATCGTGATGGACGAAGCTGGCTACAACTTATTTTAGGAGAAAGCAGTACAGATTACTTGTTGCCATGTTCTACATAATTCTAGATGAAAACGAATTAACAGGATTCACAGTGAAATGTTGTGAATGGCGCCATTATTGTGAATGAACATACAAAAAGAGTTGAAAGAATACCTCTAATATGTAAAAGAAGCCAGCATAATCCCGATAAGCATTGTGAATAAAGCCACCCCTCCGTTTCCACTGGAACCAAGCAATTAGAGTTATGATATCTTAAATTATTCATTCACAATCGTCATAGTTTAGTGAATATTGAAGTAAAAGGAAAAATGGTTTTAATTTGAAAAATAAGCGCCCATAGACCTTATTTTTGACGATATCTTCCGTACAAGGTGCGAACACATGATGTACAGCTGATATGAGTCTTGAATAGCTATGTAGGGATTATCTTCCACTTACCCGGATATACATGATTCACATACTCACACTTATTTGAAGTGTGAACAAAGATTATTGTGAACAAGATTAGTGTTGTATCCTATGATAAAAAATCTAAATGGTGAGAGCTAGTTGCCTGGAAATGAAAGAACGAATTATTTGTACGTCTTCACATACAATGCGGCTCCTGGAACCAAGGAGATTTTCCAGTGTAAGTTTGTGCAACCTGATGAAGCACTCAAACGTTTTCAGAAAATGCTGGCACTAGCACCATCACCATTCGATTTTAGAATTGATATTTCTGATGAATCCACAGGTGAGGAATCGAGTTTCCAGGTCAAGGGTAGTGGACTTGAGGAGATGTTTGAGAAATTTAGGGTCTTTTTAGAGGCGAGTACTGGGTATACTTTCGTGGTTGGTGAAGCCGATCTTGTCGAACAGGACCTAAGGGACACCGATTACGAGTCAATGAGCAATTATGAGAAACTCCAGATGATTATCTATGCTTCATTCAAACATGGTAAGTTCTCCTCTATGGACGTGACAGAAATTTACAAGGATACGTTCGGGGAGGAAGATTTGCCCAAGAGTACGGCTTCGACATACCTCGCTCGAATGTGGAATAGTGGAAAAGGCCACTTGGAACGGATTGGCAATAGGTCAGGGTATACTTATCGTCTAAAGACGGAAAGCGATGAAGTTCAAAAGGAGATAGAGCGAGCTGAAGTAATACTCGCTGCTGTTCAAATTCGAATTGGAAAATAACCGAATGGGGCTTGAGAACCAAGTACCTTGGCAGTCAAATGCCCTCATCCTGTTTTCATAGTAGAGTCGTATTCTCTTCCAGACTAATATCGAGAGTTTCAAGCTCTTCCAAGATTAGATCGTAGATTTCAGGTATGATTGGTCGATGTACGCCTATCACGTCCATTTTCTCTTCTAGGATTAATCGACTTGCGATTGCTACTGGGAGTGCAACAGTACGAGACATTGAACTGTCACCATTAGGAATGCCATAGTCAATCAGGGTTGAGGTGATTCGTTCTCGACGATTGGCATATTCTGCAATGAAGTCATGATGCATAACAATCATATCTCGTTCTCCGGGAGCGTACTGAAGCTTTCCTTCGAATAGATGACATAATGCATCCAAATATGTATTGATGCCGTCGGGAATTGGGTTGTTATCAAATAGACCTAGCCACTCGAAACGATTAATAATTGGATCACTCTTTTCAAGACCCAGTCGCTTTGCTACCGCTATCGCTACATCACTTTCATCAGACAAAGCTAACTGTTTTGTCATTTCTGCATAGCTAACATTAGCAAAATCTCGTTCTTCTATATCCAGAAGACCCAAATCGGCAATCTTCTTCAGAGTTGCACACCAACCTAGATTGCGAAACGTTCCACGTAGCATTGTCTTTGTTTCGGAGATGCTGTATATGTCGATATATGAAAGACTGTCACGGTTGGGATAGCCTTCGAATTGACCCATGCCCGGAACCTCCATTATTTCATAATTATCAAAGAGGTCTTTACCGGGTATAGTAACTTCTTTGCCATCTTTCAGGAATTGTGCGTCATTCCTGCCAGCAAGCAGTACACCTCTTGGACTCCAAGAAAGTTTGTAACCAAAGGGGTTATTGTTAGCATCAGGTGCTGGTAGCCCTCCGGTGAACGAAGTGAAGCTTGCAACTTTACCTCCTCCATTGTGAATTTTATCAATTATCTTCATTGCGCTCATATGATCAATGCCTGGATCAACACCGCATTCGTTCAGAATGAGGACTCCGGCATTCTTTGCGTTATCATCAAGTGCTTGCATCTCTGGAGAGATATACGATGTTGTGCAGAAGTGTTTCTTATGCTGAATGGCCACTTTGGCAGCTTTTACATGAAAGGTGTAAGGCAGAAGGGAACAGATTAGGTCGGCCTTGGATGTTAGGTTATCAAGAAGCTCGTCATCCTTAGCAATATTGAATGCAACAGCTGTTGCATTATCACAGCCTTGGATTAAACGTTCAGCCTTTTCTTTGGTTCTGCTAGCTACAGTTACATGAAATCCATGTTTACATAGATACTGGATATAGGGGCGGGCAACAAGACCTGCACCCAGACAGAGTACTTTCTTCATGTTTCGATTCACCTATTTTGGTAAACAGTCTTCTAAATATTCGAAGTTCTTGGTTAGATTTCCTTGATATACAATAATCGCATCAAGGAGTTCGCGCGGCAATTCAAGTTCTCCAAATGGAACACTAAAATCAGCCTTCGCTAATGCAGGAACAAAACTATGGAGTGTTTCACTAAATGAGGTTGATGCCTCACGAGGTAGTTCGCATGGGAGATTGTCTACAGACATCACAACAGGACCATTCCCATTGACACCCAGCTCTGCACGATCTTCTTCAATAATATATGTAAATGCGGGCTTATCAGGTTTCGTACATTTCATAGTGAATTCAATTGCCCCCTCTACATCACATGAGATATCACCAACAATTCGAAACCTACGATTATCATTGTTCCAGTGATTGCGGATGAATTCCTTAGTAATGAGACGAGGGTACTTATCAGTCCAGTAAATGCAATTCATCAGAACCGTCAAGTATGGCAAGTATTTGTGAAAGTCTCCTTTATACTTTGCAGCACCATTCTCGTAATAATCCTGCAATTCGAAAACGGAATTAGAATCAAATGGAGCAACCATGTGTTCTTCCTTGAAGACGCATTTGTAGAGAGATCTATCACTAGGAGGTATACTTTCGAGCTGCGTGGGTTCAATTGCTTTGTGTGGAAGAATATCGAATAGTTCCTGTGCACCACGTGATACGTTTCCATATCCTGCAAATCCCACAACAAATGGCGTTATTTTACTAGGGAGTCCTTCTTCTTCGATTCGTTTGCCTAATGCCCTGAATTCATCTTTCAAATCTGAAAGTGATTTCAATTCCAAAGTTGGTTTCATCCCTGCAAATGGATTGGGAGTTAAGCCTTCATACATGAGTCGTTCGCCAAGTGCGCGAAGTGTGTCAGACATCCCGGCAAGGCCGGCCCAGTTTCCAAAATAGATGAGTCGGCGACCGTTTGCGTCGACAACTTTCTCATAGTCAATGAGAGTTGCACCGGTTTCCATGATGTGTTTAAGCATGTCCATATTGTAGTCCTGACACTTTATTGTGTGACTAAAGAAGATGTATACCTTATTTGGTTCAAAGAATTCAAGTGGCATTTCCTTAATCCCTAAAATAATGCTAGCAGAACTCCCTTTGAGAGGACTATAATCTGCATAGGCCGCTGCATACTCGTCAGGATGGAAAGCACGCTCGTTACTCGGCTCAAGAATAAACTGAATTCCATGTTCCTCATGCAGAAGAGCTGCATGTTCTGGAACAATAGCTACTCGTGTTTCAAAGGCTTTCTCTTCCTTTCGTAGACCAATCTTATTCACCAGAACTCCTCCAAAGTATAGATTGTGGGCAAAGGGTCTGCGAAAATACCTACGCTTTAACCTTTCCTTTACTACGTTGTATTACACATAATAAAATTCAGAACATGTGTTCTAGTCATAGGGGTTTGAAGATGCCAGAGTATCTGTATCTCTATGATTGTAAGCAGGCACGTCAATCAAATGCAAAACGGGTTTCTTTTACTAAGGAGCTCTATGGGTTTACGTATTCTTGGAAGACGAAGTCGGGTGTGAAAGAGAAACGGAAGGTTGGACTAATCGAGGAGTGTCTTGGTTCCAAAGCAGTTGCTGATTCTGCAATTCTGGTCCCTGGTGAACACCGGGGAGTGTTCGATATGCTATTCGACGAGTATTCGGATATTTTAGATCTCAGAATCTATGAAGTAGCTGCGGAGGTAAAATAATGGAAAATGCGACCACGTGTTCCAAGACCATTGCAACCCCCTTGTTTCCACTCGAAATAATTAAGATTCACACAGATCAAAAATACAAAAGTATAAATATGTAATTAAGGGTCTGTATTCATCTGTATTTTTCATTATTATTATAATACCCGCCTCAAATCTCTCCATTTTTCATTCTCCAGTGGAAATAGAGGGGTGTATTGGCTGGGCAATATTAACTGGAACACGTGTTCCAACATATTTCCTTGTATTACAATTAATACAACAATGTATATTACCACAATATTGATACACTGTAATAGTTCCGGGCAGTCTGTCCAAGACGGGATAACGGAGGACCCCCAAATGACCAAACCCAAGGATCTACTTGAAAACACTCCTGGGAAGAAAGTGCTTCTTCTAGCTAATGAGGCAATAGCTCGAGGAGTGTTAGAGGCTGGTGTTCGACTTGTAGCACTGTATCCTGGCACCCCGAGTAGTGAGATTGGAAACAATCTAACATTCATGGCACCTCACATTCCTAACTTTTACTTTGAATTCAGCACTAATGAAAAAGTAGCCCTTGAAGTATCAGGAGCTGCGGCAGTTGCTGGTGTAAGATCCATGATGATATGTAAAGGTCCTGGATTGAATGTTGCAGCTGATCCATTCTTTTCTTTGGCCTACATAGGAGTTCGTGCAGGCATGGTCATTGTGGTTGCAGATGATCCGAGTATGTGGAGCTCACAGAATGAGAACGATAGTCGTTACTATGCACTTATGGGTAACATGCCAATGGTAGAACCTGCAGATCCTGCTGAGGCAAAGGATATGGTTCATGATGCCTTTGAACTCTCGGAAAAACTAGAACTTCCTGTTCTACTAAGAACAACAACTCGTGTAAATCACACCCGTGCACCTGTTGTATTAGATATTATCAAGGAACGACCGAAAACTGTCGAGTTTGAGAAAGACCCATTTCGACTTGTTCCTATCCCTTCGGTTGCTCGTAAGATGCACCCTAAGTTACTAGCAAAGATTGAGAAAGCAAAAGAAATAGCTGAGAACAGTCCACTCAATTTCTTTGAAGGCAATGGTGACCTCGGAATACTTACTAGTGGAGTGGCTTACAACTACGTAGTTGAGGCACTTGATCATTTAGAACTAGAAACCGAGATTTACAAACTTGGAATTACTCACCCCGTTCCCGAAAAGAGCATGGTTGAATTTCTTAAACGTCACAAACGTGTTGTAGTTGTTGAAGAACTGGAACCATTCCTGGAAACACACGCAAGACGACTTGCTCAACTAAATGAAGTTAGTGTAGAAATCCTTGGAAAAGAACAAGGGTACTTCTCCCGAGTGGGCGAATATAGCCCCCGAATCGTAATAGAATCATTAGGCAAGATTAGTAATCGTAATACACGTATTAACTGGAAGGATATTGACAAACAATCTGAACAAATCCCGGAGATGCCTCCTCGGCCCCCATTACTATGCGCAGGCTGTCCTCACCGGGCATCATATTTTGCTATTCGTACCGCAACCAGAGGCAAGGCAATTTATCCTTCAGATATTGGATGCTACACTCTTAGTATATCCCCCCCTCTGGAAACAGCAGACATTCTCTTTGACATGGGGTCATCAATTACAACTGCTTGTGGTCTTGCCCAGGTAACAGGTCAAGATATTGTGGCATCGGTTGGGGATAGTACATTCTTTGCTTCCGCACTCCCTGGCTTAGTAAATGCCGTTTACAATAAACACCCAGTAAGTCTAGTTGTTCTTGATAATCGAACAACAGCCATGACTGGCCATCAACCTCATCCTGGAACTGGGATCACTGGTATGCGAGAGGAAGTTCCGCCACTCGATATCGAAGAGGTCTCCAAGGGACTAGGTATCAAGTATGTAAAGACTATCACCACCTTCGAATCTATGGCCGGACTTGTTAAGGAAGTACGTGAGATGGTCAAGTGGACTCGCGAGAATAAATCTCCTGCAGTTCTTGTATCAAGGGATCCATGTGCTCTCCTTACAGCCGCTGATCGGCGAAAAAGCGGTGAATACCCTCCAAAGTACTATGTTGATACCGAAGTATGTAACTCCTGCAAACGTTGTCTTAATCGATTGTCTTGTCCTGCAATGTATCAAGACACTGAAACTGAACAAGCTGTAATAGACGAAACACTCTGTAACTTCTGTGGAACGTGTGTTTCCGTCTGTCCACAAGGTGCAATCAAACAGGAGGAGAAGTAAATGGTTGGTATTACAAATAATACGGATGTCATTAACATTGCAATTGCTGGAGTAGGAGGACAAGGAGTTCTAACTCTTGCAGAGATTTTGGCTAAAGCTGCTTTGCTTGATTCACACAATGTTCGTGTTGGGGAAATTCATGGTATGGCACAACGAGGTGGCCATGTAGTATGCACTGTACGGATTGGCGAGAAAGCAAAAGGTCCCATTGTGGATTCAGGTACAGCTCATTTAGTTATAGGATTCGAACCAGTTGAAACTCTCAGAGAGATACACCTCATCAGAAAAGATGGTATCGCCATTATGAACTCACATGTACAGTATCCTGTAGCCGTATCAATGGGCAAAGCAGAATATCCATCGGAAGATGAGATTAGAAATGCTATCAGGAAATTTACTAACTCCATACATGAATTCGATGCTATGAAGGTTGCAAAAGAAGCTGGTAGTAGTAGATCCATGAATATTGTAA
The DNA here is from genome assembly GCA_029210805.1 of Candidatus Thorarchaeota archaeon. Classification (GTDB taxonomy): domain Archaea; phylum Asgardarchaeota; class Thorarchaeia; order Thorarchaeales; family Thorarchaeaceae; genus MP5-2226. The sequence continues at coordinate 15,903 of JARGGA010000002.1, read as the reverse complement.
TGTTCGGAGCTATAATCGGAAGTAAAATCACGCCTATTCGCAAGGAATCCGCTATACAGGTTGTTCGAGAAGCATTTCCAAGCAGATTTGAGGAGATCAATGTGAGTGCCTTTGAAGCTGGTTTTGCAATGATTACCCAGTTTATGAAGGAATAGTAAATGTATTACAGTTAATACAATTATATATCAGTGATCGAAGCCGTTCCAACCGCAATCTGACCGATTGATATGCCTCCGTCTCCAGGCGGAACGGTCCTATGCAGTAGTGGCTTCATTCCATTAACTTCAACTCTCTCTACTATGGCTTTTGAGATAATAGTGTTCAGAGCAACACCTCCCGAGAACCCAATCCGCTTTACGTCCCTCTCTTCAGCAATACTAATTGCAATATGTGCCAGTGCATCACCTAAATACCACTGGGCAGCATAGGCCAGTTCGGATCTACGTGCACCTGCCTTGTGAAGGTTTGCCAAGTCATGCAACATACCAGATGTGTCAAGAATCTGTTTCTTTCCATCACTAAAAATCTTAGTTGCCAAACTCAATGTTCCTTTCTTGGCAACAGCTTCAAGTTTCATAGGGCATTCGCCATCATACGTATTCTCATTACAAATCCCTAACAATGCCGCAGATGCATCCAAGAATCTTCCAGCACTTGAACTTCTTACAACATTGACCTCCTGATCGATTGCACCTCTTATCATATTGAGCGTACTTGATGAGATGACTTCGTTGTGCGATACAGGCATACCTTCGGTAATTCTGAGAATGGTCTTCTCATCAGTATCATTATGCAACATACCCACTAATGATCTGGCCGCATAGACAGCAGTCAAATCACCTCCGGGAAGTAAATAAGATTCTAATCCTCCTAAGTTCAAGTACTCTTTTGCATTCCCAGCTAAAACTTCACCCCCCCATGCAGTTTTGTCTTGTCCATAACCAAAACCATCAGTTGTAATACAAACAATACTTGTATCAAGTGGCACTTTATGATCAACTAGCATCGAAGCAAGGTGAGCATGATGATGCTGAATACGAAAGAGTGGAATCTGCTTTTCTTGGGAAATAGTTTCCGCATGAAGTGTACTCAGAAATTCAGGATGTAAGTCACTTGCTATACCATCAATATCGTTGAGTCCAACAAGACGCATTAAGTGACGGTATGCATTCTCAAGAAATTCAATACTCTCTATGTTGTTTGTGTCACCAATATGTTGCGACGGATAAATCATCCCTGATTTCAGAATAGAAACAGTTGACTTTTCTTCTGGACCCACCGCAAGGAGTCTGACTGATTTTGAAACCCCATTTGTTGGTATTGGTTCTGGTACATAGCCCCTTGCTCTTCTAATAAAAACAGGATTGTCATCAGTAGTAAATTTCACAACTGAATCGTCTGCGCGTTGATGGATTCTTCTATTATGAAGGAGAAAGTGATCTGCGATATCGTTCAATGAGGATAGTATCTTCTCTGAAGTAATATACATGGGTACACCAGAAGGATTTGCACTAGTCATTACCAGTGAGGCCTCATCAAGACACTGAAAGAGCATATGATGTATTGGCGCATAAGGAAGCATGACACCCAATGAATCCAAACCTGGTGCTATTTCTTCCAATGACTCTTTCGGTATTACACCTAATACACTCAAATTGGTACAATCGAGTTTCTTCTTTTTTACAAGTACAATAGGCCTTCTCCAAGTGTTCATCATTGCAAGTTCTGCAGGAGTAATATCAAACAACTCCTTTGCAACTTCTAAGGACCGTACCATTATTGCAAAAGGCCGTTGAGATCTCTTCTTTCTCTTTCTGAGTTTACGTATAGGTCTAGGGTCAGAAGTGATTGTTACAAGATGGGTTCCAGCTATGCCTTGCATAGCTACTACTGATCCTTTCTCAAGCAACTTGGAAATCTCTTGAACAGTATCCGAGGAAATTAATTCGTTTCTGTGAGCATCATATAGTCTGTAGATTGGTCCACAGTTTTCACACGCAGTGGTTTGGGCGTGATATCTGCGATCTAAAGGATTCGTATAACCTGTATTACACGTATCACATAGAGGAAAATCGGCCATTGTAGTGTTAGGCCTATCATATGGAAGATCAGTGATTGTTGAGAAACGTGGTCCACATGCAGCACATGATGTGAAGGGGTAGAGATACCAGCACGAATTGGGATTCATTAGGTCCGGTAAGCAATCATCACACATTGCGATATCGGGAGGTATAACTGGTTCCGAATTCTCGCTCCTCTTAGTAGATGATTTTGTTATTAAGAATTCTTGGAAATCTCCTTGCGTTTCCTGCCAATCTAGTGTGAATGTATCTATCCTGGATATAGATGGGGGATCAGTGTGAATTTCATTGATTAACATTTCAATATGACTCTCTTCGCCTTCAACTACGATTCTTACTCCAGCATCTCCCAAGTTCAGTACGTAACCTAACAAAGAGAGTTCCTTTGCTTTTCTGTATACAAAAGGCCTGAATCCGACTCCTTGTACAATACCCTTCACATGAATTGAAGCTCTCTTTTGCAATTAGTGGAACCTCTAACCGCATCGGAATACTAGCTGGTATTAAATCAAATGAAATGACAACATAATCTCGGCGTATCACATATAGTACGTGTATTACAAAGTATTTGTAGGTGCTCTTAAGGTATCAGCAGTATCAAAGTATGATTAAAGTTGCAGCCGTCTTCAGAAAACAAGGGTTATCTCATTCGTGAACCTGAAACCACTCCTTCCATTCTAGCAAATTTACCCGATTGCTTACGTAATGTACTGAGAGACTCTTCACGTGCCAGCAATCGAAAAAAGAGAGCAATACTGATTTCAAGTAATAGTCTTGCTAACAGATTCATTCTCGAACGTTGGGGTATTCGTCCTTCGCAACGTAGGAGATTCAAGAATCTCTTTGCATCAGTACGAAAACAATGCCGGAATGTTTTCCAACACACTCTCGCCAGGGGAAGATTCGAATGGGATCTTGGACGAGAACGATATGTTTTCGGTGTCTACAAGTTTGATGAGATTCGAGGAAACCTCATTCTTGGATTTGTTGAAGTATCTCCGGAAGCTGAATGGACGCTCCCAAGCTAGAGAAATGTACTACAAGTATCACAATTTCGTTAAGTTATATCTATAAGCGTCTGTTTCATTCGTATACAAATGTGTATCCATCCAGACACCCCAGTAAGACGTGTGTTAAAAGCCGTTCTAGTTGCTCTCTGGGCATTATTACTATTATAGAGGTTAACAATAGATGAATGAGGATTTACAAGAATCAGAGCACCCACGAGATATGAAAAGTATAGGAAGACGGGCACGCAGAGTCATGAACGAACCGATTATGAAAATTCTACTAGAGCAATCATTACTCACAAAAGCACAGTTGGAAACACTACTGATTGACCTGGTGGTAGAAGATCAACTTGGTAATCACGTTCCCTACGAGGACAAGGCTACAATTCGTAGCAAATCTACCAGCAGAACAAGAGGCGTGTCTCGAGGTTCATTTAATCGAACTCTACGTCAATCGCGACGGAATGTAACTCGATGTATGTATACTATGCTGCTACTGGCATATCTTGACCTATTCGATTTCGCTGTTTTCAGACCTTTTGAAGAAATTGCATCGAAGATAGGTGACTATCGTAGAATTAGAGAGGTTCTTGCAGGCAGAGAGGAGCTAAGCAATGAGGAGATCGAGAGCTATAGAACGGCAGAGCGATCGATTAACGAAGCTCTAAATGAACTGGCTTCTCCCTTGATTCTAAAATCAGAGATCTCAAAAAAACGAACAAATTCCGAATCTGAATAAATGTATTAATTGTATTACATTTGTGAATAGTGCATTATTGTGAAACTAGCTTCCAGAAAAAGGAACTAAAAAGCAGCACGAATGTGTCGCATTCAAACACGAATCGCGGTCAACACGGATTGGTTTCCAACCGCTTTGCATCACCATTGTATCTACTAGTTTATTGCATTTGAGGAGATAGAGATAGCAACAGTGATCGATTGTGGTTGTATGTGAAGCCTATCCCACAGCCAATCGCTTACTATTGATACGACACACTCATACTATAATCAATCACAATTGTACATAGTTCTAATCCTAGAACCGGCTTTTTTCCCCCTTTTTCTGTGGTTTATACATTGTAATACAAGTAATATCTGTATACAATTACAAAATCTTATTCGATTTCCTGTAACTGGCTGTACAGCAAGTTTGTGATAGTATTGAATGGTGATGATAACCCACTACATCGAATAATGAAAGCAAGCAAACAGAAAATCAAGGAAATAGAAGAAGAAACTGTAATTCAAGAAATTGCTAATGCAATAGGTGATAGGCGAATCAAAGACTTGAGTGATATAACTACCAATGTGGAATTAACTGACGGATGGTCAACAGTAATTGAATATCTAATCAGTGCCAGCCGAACACAATATTCCGTTCCTATAGGATATGCTCATCCTCGAGTTATGGTGGAACCCTTGAAATTCAGAGAGGTCGTATTCGAACTTCTTGGTTGTTCAGGATTAGAACCGATTCCCGAACCTACAGAAGAACTTCTTTTGGGCACAATATCTGCTGATTCAAGTGTTGATGCAATACGACTCCTTCTGGATACAGTTACAGAATCTGCTGAAAATCAAGTTGCAAATGGAGATACATTGTTTTTCGATGTATACAACTCTGGTCATAGAATTCCAACCAACTTAGCAATAGCAATAGAAATGGCTCAAACCCAGATAATTACTCTAGTCGATGTGGTACGACAACGCAATTCACTTTTAATCGAAGATCTCTGGTATACCGAACTTGGTCGTATAGCCCTGGCCAATCTGGGAGTTCTTGGTCGAACAATATCCTCGGAACAGTACGAATTGGTATTATCAGTAATACAAGTATCACCAACAATTAAGGATAAGCTGCAGAGGTCCAAGAAGGATATAACGAGTAATAATCCATTCGATAAACCTTCATTGAGCCCTCATTATGCAGACTTACTTGACTTCATCATCAATCATAACACAGAAGGTCTACGTACACTTGGCAGCAAACACTCAGTGCCTACATTGAACCATTTGCTACGTAGTGCGATTGATGAATACAAAGCTACCGAATCCAGTCAATCGTATCGTGCGTTACTATCATCAATCAGAGATCATATATCAATCCGCATGCTTGAATCAGCAATTATACTGGATGAAATGACTTACGAAAAAAATCCTCGGATAGTGACTCCTGCTATTGGAGCACTTGGTAATTACTATCACTCTTCAATTGTAAACGTACTAATCAATACCATTTGTACAACACGAATTGCAAAGGTTCGCGAATCCGCACTTGTATCACTAAAGAATATAAAATATAGATGTCCCGAAACTCGTGCCATAGTAGAGAATACTCTATCATCAGACTGTAAGAATTCTTCAGCATTGCGGCGGTTTTACAGAGAGAACTGGAAATCCTATTAATACTTGTATTACAATTATCAGGAAGAAATTGTACAACACGGCAGACATAAATCATATGCGTTTTTGTTTCACCCTATGAACAGACAAGAATCATCCATTGATTTGTTCTTTAATCCAAAGTCAGTCGCTCTTGTTGGTGCATCATCAGACTATCGAAAACTTGGTAATTCAATTCTGATGAATCTTCTTACATCGGAAATCGATATCTATCCAATAAGCAGATCAAGCGAATATGTCCTTGGTGTGAAGGCATACCCAAGTCTGAGTGATTTACCTAATCCAGTTGACTTGGTGGTCATAGCTGTGGCTGCCAAATATTGCCCAGGGTTAATGGCTGAGGTGAAAAGGGCTGGAGCCAGCCATGCAGTTGTCATTTCTGGTGGATTCAGTGAGGTAGATTCTGAAGGTGCAAAGCTTGAAGAATCTCTCGTGAATGCAGCTAATCAGGCTGGAGTTCGTATCATTGGACCTAACTGTGTTGGAGTTTCTAATAGCCGTCTTTTCAATGCCACATTTACTATGATGCCTGAACGTGGAAATATTGCTCTACTTTCTCAAAGCGGAGCTCTTGGAGGAATGATCATCTACACCACACGTGCGAAGAGAATAGGTGTTAGTAAATTCGCAAGTGTAGGTAATGCTGCTGATGTTGGTTTTGTAGAAGTTCTTGATTACTTCCGTGATGATCAGAGAACTAAAGCAATTGCTGTCTATGTAGAAGGAGTTGATAATGGTAGAGGATTCTTTGACTCGCTTCAAAGTGCGTCTCGTAAAAAGCCAGTCGTTGTTCTAAAAGGTGGTCGTAGTGAGATTGGTGGTCGGGCCACTCAAAGTCACACAGGATCACTTGCCGGATCAACTGAAGTATTCGATGGCATGGTGCGACAAGCAGGATGCGTGTCTGCACCTACTCTTGATTCTCTGCTTGAAATTTGCAAGATATTTGATTATCAACCAATACCTAAAGGATGTAATATTGGTATTATTAGTAATACAGGTGGAGCAGGAGTACTTGCTACAGATGCTGCTTCAGAACTAGGTCTCAATATCCCCCAATTCGAAAAAGAAACATATAACGATCTACGTCAAGTCCTATCACCAATGGCATCCATAAACAATCCAATCGATGTTTTGGCCAGCGGAGGCAGACGGGAGTATCGTGTCGCGACTGAACTTCTTCTGAAAGACTCCAATGTGGATATGTTGCTAGTAGTATGCGCCGTTCCTACCTTCGCGGGGATGACTCAAGCAGAACATGCAGCGGGGACGTTGGAAGGTGTTAGAATAACGGCAACCGATAAACCAGTAGTAGGTGTATGGCTTGCAGGTGATGTTGGAAAACCCGGGAAGGATTTGCTGGAAATGAATAGAATACCCTGCTACGATGATCCGGCTCTTGCAGCTCTATGCATGACAAAAGCCGCAGAATATGCAACTATGCTCAACAGAAGAATCTAGCTTGTATTAATTGTATTACAAGATGACTCTTTAAAGATGCGCTTCTGCAATATCCGGAAATTCTTCTGACAAAGCATTTCTCAATGTGCGTTCCACCCACATACTCAAGTTAATTGCCTTTTCGTTTCTAACAGCTTTCAGGCAGGATCTGAGTTCTGTTGTGACACTGAACGACATAATTGGACTCTTTCTTTCTTTATTTGGCACAGCAACTGGCACAGTATCTATTTTTGGTGAAGTGTCAGTTGTTTTGTCTTCATCATCCCGTCGTTCTTCATCCTTTCTATATTTGCCCAATACACTCATGATCATCTGACCTCCTTGAGAATAGTTTCATACGCTTCTGATACAAGCCGAGCTATCTCTGGGTCTACATCAGGGCTACCAGCCCGTTTGAAATTTTCAGCTGCAACTTGTTGACACCCTCTGGCCAACATTCGAAGGTCACGAGGGTTCCCTCTTGCGGCAGTGTTAAGTACTGTTATCGCGTCGTCATGAAATGGATAAACGTCGTAATTGGCAGAATCGAAAGAATCGATGGTTCCTTTTGCATACGCAATCCTACGACCAATAAATTCCCTTGCTTTGCTATCCCCCAGTGCAGGAACGTCCAATGGCTCTGTTCTATCAGCTATCTGTGGAAGGAATGAAAGCATTGCATTCCAATAAAGCTTAGTTCCGCTCATGACTAGTGTTACAATTGGTTCATCAAGTGCCGTTCTATAATCATCTTTCATTTCCTCAGTTGGCAAATCAGCTAAATATCGAAGCTTATGGAACGCAGCTTCTTGGTTATCAGCAACGTCCTCAATGAAGAGGGCGGTACGACTTTTTTCCTCGATATATCTTCGTACACTCTCCTGAGCGACCGCATCAATAATCTGACTAGATTCCCAAGAACGTCGATATTTGATTCTCAATGAATCAGCAATAGCTGCTGACATCTGTTTCTCATAAAGTCCTGTCATGCCTACATATCCAGTTATGAATTTGTTACCTCTTCGATCTGCAAGGGTAGGTAAATCTCTCAATGCCAAAAGCATCAAGGTGCTCTTCCCTGATCCAACTGGACCTCTAAGAAAGATATGTCTCTCATTAGTAATGATTAGATCAACTATAGAATCAAGAAAATCAGGATGCTCGCAGTAGAGACGCGAATCAGGCATCTTAAAACCCCTAAAGGGGCTAAAACGTGCACCTATATTTTCTTCCCACGCGCGGAGCGTTTCTTTACGTGTGTTAAAATGTCGAATGAGCGCGGACTCATGAATTGCAATCGTCATGGCTACAACCTCGTTGTATCACAATTACTTATTGTAATACAATTTGTACAATTATATACCTGATAAAGATTGTGTGAGAAATATACGAATCGCGCCAAGTTCAATACACAACCTTTTTGAACTGAATAAAGCCGTGTGTTTGACGGGCAGGCATTCTAGTATGATCTGCAAACTAGGAGAATCATAGTATGGACGTAAGCAGGATCCAACGAATTTTGAACTCTTTGATGATACTTAGCTTTATGATATTCGGCCTTCTCGTTGGTGTCATATTCATTGCTGATGCTCCCACTGACGGCACTACAGCTTCCCTTCCATTTGCATTTCTATTTATTTCAATAATGACTTTTATTGCAACTGGACAGATTAGTGACAGCCCTCACTTAGTACAGAAATACGTTCGTGAGTGGTTAATCATATGCCTGATTGGTGTAGTATTAAGTGCGCTAACATTCACCCTAGCATAATATCCATCACAACAGTTTTAGGAAATCATATACTGTGTGATTCACTACATATGACTGATTCAAAGTAACAGTGAAGTGACCACAATGAGCAAGGTATTGGCAGGTACTAAGACAACCCGAATGGAACTTCTTCGATTGAAGAATAGGATGCGCCTAGCTGAACGTGGTCATAATCTACTCAAAGAAAAACGCGATTCACTAATTATGGAATTTTTCAATGCCATTGCAGAAATAAAGGAAGCCAGACAGGCAGTAGAATCTGCATTGGCCGAGGCATTCTCAAGTTTAACCCAAGCCAAAATGATTATGGGACCTGCTAGAGTAATCGAATTTGCATATGCCAGTAATGTACAGACAGAAATTAGCATTGCCACCCGGTCAATGATGGGTGTCCGTGTTCCTGTTCTTTCAGTGGAACAACATGTACCAGAGTTGCCATATTCACTACCTGATTCCAGTGCAAGACTTGATACAATGAGTATCAAGTTTAGAGAAGCATTGAAATCGTTAGTGCGTCTTGCAGAAATTGAATCCACCGTCAAGCGTTTGGCTCTGGAGATAGAACGAACAAAACGTCGCGTATCTGCTTTGGAAACTGTAGTAATCCCCCGATTGGATGCTACAGCTCGTTTTGTGAAACTTGCTCTGGAAGAACGCGAAAGAGAAGATTTCATACGACTAAAGATTATTCGCGATCGAATGCAGTTGGAACAATCTTCCTAGGGTTGTCTGAGTTTTAGAATCGCGGCAGCCAAGTCTCCTTTGGTGTCCTTTAGGGCCTGAGTCGCGGTTTCAATATCTACTCCTGTCTGTCCTGCAACAAGAGCTGCATCTTCAATTGGTATTTCAATCTCGGGCTCTGGTTCAACATTACTATCAACTGACATACCTGTGGTCAATGCTCTCTCAATTTTACTACCTGAAACCTGATAAGACTCACTTCCGGCTTGTTTAACAATGGCAACCTGAGCATTTTCTATCACCCATTCCTTATCTTCAAAACGAATGATGACCTCTTTTACGCCCTTCAGATCATCTTGTGATATGCCCATTTTTTTCATCATGCGCGCCATTTGTTTGGGTGACATTCCTCTAAATCCCATCAAAGATTCCTCTTGTTGCTACCTCTCCATTGACGATAAAACGATTATGCTTCAGACGCTTCATTAGGCAGAACTGATACATCAAATACATAATGTGAAATTCCTGGCGAGTAATGCTTTATCTTTCTTGGTAGAACAACTGAAGCAAATCCCCATTCCGATGCTAATGTATTAATAGTATTACAATAATCCCCAATTTCATTCTCAGGAAGTGAGTCATGGATATGAATCGTCCCTCCCTCTTGAGAAAGAGTATCCAAAGCTGAAGGAAGGAAGTCTATTGTACCCGGAAGGTATCCCATAATAATACGATCTGCAACACCATTGGGATGTACCTTGCGACAGTCACCAAAGACTGCTTGCATCTTATTTTCAACATGGTTTATTCTGATATTTTCTTCCAGCAGTGAATAAGCTTCAGGGTTCATTTCGATAGCCAATACTTTTGCGCCTGCAGTCTTAGCAATATGAAGCCCAAACTGTCCTACACATGCAAACATATCTACAACGTATTCATGCGATTGAACAAACTGAGGAAGAGAAATCCTTTCCCTTCTATTACCTCCTGAAAATGTTACCCTCAAAGGATCTATCCGGAATTTGACATTGTTTTCAATATGTGTGGTAAGTGTATCTGATTGACCAGCGATTAATTCGTATACCGGTTTCCGTATGTCACTTGAAGTGGGTCCAGTTCTGATTGCTACAGACCGAATTCTACTATCATATCCAAGTGTACACTTACCAACTTTCGTAGCAAAATCACGGTCTTCAAAATTCAACACTAGTAGGGCAACATGTCCTATGAGATGATAACCTTTCGGGAGTGGAAGATTATCAGGGTTATTCTTATCCAACTCATTCCTGAGATATTCTTTATACCGCATACTCACTCAACAAATGTTTTGTATTTATTGTAATACAATGGCTAGCAGTAAATACCAGAAGGAGCAGAACCGTCGTTACCTTTGCCTCTGTCTTCGACCTTGGTAATCGCTTTTCGGAAATGATTCTGCGATACACATGTCTGCCCATCTCGGATTGCAAACATTCCTGCTTCAGTACATATCGCTTTGATATCGGCTCCAGTAAGCTTCGTGTTGCTAGATAGAAGTTTCTCGAAATTAATTCCTGTGGTAATGTTCATTCCACGAGTATGAATCTTGAAGATTTCTTTTTGGCTATCAACATCTGGGAAGGGGAATTCAATTATTCTATCGAAGCGGCCGGGTCTAAGGAGGGCGGGATCGAGAATATCTGGTCTATTAGTTGCACCAATAATCGCAACCTGTCCTCGAGTTTCAAATCCATCAAGTTCAGAGAGTAATTGCATGAGAGTTCGTTGGACCTCACGGTCTCCAGATGTAGCAATATCTAATCGATGCGAACCAACTGCATCAAGCTCATCTACAAAGACAATAGATGGAGCTTTTTCCTTTGCCATCATGAAGATTTCTCGAACAAGACGAGCACCCTCACCTATAAACTTCTGAACAAGTTCCGATCCAATTACACGGATGAAGGTTGCATTTGTTTCATGGGCAACTGCTCTCGCACTCAGCGTCTTTCCAGTACCTGGAGGACCAGTAAGTAACACTCCTTTTGGAGGTTCAATGCCAACCTGCTTGAAAAGCTCCGGACTTGAAAGAGGTAACTCAACAGTTTCGCGAATCTCCCTGAGCTGATCCTGCAAGCCTCCAATGTCCGAATATGCTATTGAGGGAGCCTCCTCGATTTCCATTGCTCTAATCATAGGGTCTCTAGAGGGTGGAAGTTCTTGTGTAATGGCAAAGCTTCGTTGATTCAGAGCAACCCTCATACCAGGTTGTAATTTTTCCTTGGAAATACCAGAAGATACATGAACAACAAAATTGGGACCTGTGGAGCTTTTGACAACCGCCCTACCATCTTCTAGCATCTCAGAGATAGTTGCAGTAATTAGTGGGGACTGTCTGAGCTTTTCAAGCTCGGTACGAAGAGTCTGAGTTTCCTTTTCGAGTCTTCCTCTTTCTGCTTGGAGTATTTGTTTTTCAGTTTCAAGTGCACGAAGTCGTCGTTCAAGATGTCTTGTGTAGCTCTGACTGTAAGTTTCGTCTTCTACCTCACCATTCTTCTTCGTATCTGTACTTCCAGGCATCATGACACCTCAACCTTTCATCCTTCTCAAATTACTTAAGCATATCCTTAGTGGTCAACGAGCTACCTTGTTATTAGTCAAAAGGTGAATTCGCGTGATCTGGAATAAAGTAATACTTGTAATACATTATTGGAACACGTGTTCAACAAATATTGAATGCCATATGAAGAAAAAACGCGACAAATTGCCGCGTTTTAGAAAATATTAGAATGACCCATCACTTGTCATGATAGACATTATCAATGATAATTGCATATGCTAACAACATCATACGTGGGGCATCAGAATCAAGAATGTGAATAACATATCGATCTTTGAAATTAAAAGCGGGAGCAAAGACATCTCGCCATCTGTCCGCTTTTTTAATCTGTGCATAGACCTTCTTCTTATCTTTGGGATCTGTTATTGTGAAGTTCCATTTCGTTACACCGCCTTGTGCTTTGTATATCATATTGTCGTCGGAATCGTACATATCAACTGAACCGCGAAATGCAACCAATGGTCGTTTGCCTCTGCCAATCAATTCGCCATCTGGAGATTTCACATCGTAGATGGGCCGAGCACTCACTAGTTTCTTGTGAATCAAGCATACCGGGGTCTCGTCAACTTCTTCTAGGCGAATTTCAGCACGCATAGAGATGAGTTTCCGTTTCATAAGGCCTATTTTGTTTCCTTGTGAATCATATATCTCTCCACCACCAAATTTCCAGGCCTTTTCATGTAGAACATAATATTCAATGGAAGAGTCAAATAGAGTCATAGAGTTCACCTGTGAATGGTATACATCAAATGATTTAAGCTAAGTTAGGCTCTAGCTCTATTGAAATATGGCAGTGAGAACACGTTTAAGAGGCCTTGAGTTTAATAATCAGGTGAGTCGATTGGTTCACAGGCAAGGACCCGTATGACACACACGTCATACAAACTCATATGCCTACAAGAAAGATTAAGTAGCGCACACGAAACACCACCAGTAGACCAAGATGACGTTCCAGTAGGTGATACAAGATGCAATATACCGACATTACTACCTTTATCTATGATTTATTCTACCCTCTATATGAGATGTTTTGGCCAACAATTCCTTTTGGCCCACTAGCATGGTTCTTTGCTCTAACATTTGGACCTATGTTACTTATTCTCATAGGACTGGTCATCAGAGGTCGTCGAGCTGGTGGGGGCAGTGCCAATGTCGCTGAAGGCGTACAGAAAATCATTGCATCTACTGGAGATGTTTCAGCAGGCATGGCTGGCTCTAAGAAGATGAAATTTATCAAAGACCCTGGTGATGCCCTTGTCTTTTTGAAGATAGAAGAGAACGCCATCCAACAGGCTCTTTCTGCTACTGATTACTATGCACAGCAGGGTGAAATTGATGAGTCCATGAGAGACAAGATAGCTGGGACATATCAAACGCGACTCGATAATGTTCGTGCTGCAATGGCAAAAGACGAACAACTCAAGGAAATTGTTGAAACAGACACCGCGATTGACAAGGCACGTTCTGATTACCTACGTAAAATGGCAGCTATGTCCGGAACTGCAGTTGAAGATGATACTGAAGCAGCTGGACCAACCAGTGTTGGAATGCCTAGTTCTGCTGGAACCAGTGCACCAGTATCCGCTGTACCCACAGGCGGAACTGAATCTGCTGGCCCACCGGGTGGAGGACCCCCAGGAGGCGGCCCACCAGGTGGCGGCGCACCGGGTGGAGGAGCGCCAGGAGGCGGCCCCCCTGGCGGTGGAGCACCGGGTGGAGGAGTTCTAGGAGGCGGCCCACCAGGTGGTGGTACCCCAAGCGGAGGAGCCCTAGGAGGCGGACCCCCTAGCGGTGGAGCCCCCGGAGGCGGTCCCCCAGGTGGAGGCGCACCAGGAGGAGCCCCAAGTGGAAGCGCACCAGGAGGCGGAGCCCCTGCAGGCGCACCAAGTCCAGGCGGAAAGAGTTCCCTCCAGTCAGAGATGCTTGCTGAGATGGAGCGACTCAAGGCACTTATGAGCGGGGACTAATAGAGTCCCCCTTCTCATTTCTTTTACTTGCCGTAGCTTACTAAGCCAAAAGAGCCATAAATCCTGATGTGTATCTGGGCATGAGATACCAACGGAGTTTGTGTAGAAATGGATTTCACATCAAATTCAGGATCTGAAGGTCCACCTCATGCAGGGACCTATCGAGTGAAGTTCTCCCGGGAGAACTTTCTGCGAATACTAGAGATTGCCAATCCTCAGACAATATATCACGTCATACGGATGTACTTCTTTGCCTATGATGGATTCACCATGTACACAATGGAGTGTCATGCAGACGACTTTGTCCACTTTCTGGTGATAGAGGCGATGGAGTTCTCGAATAGGGCATGGAATGAGGGTATGACCTGGTAAATGCAAGTTCTGTACAAAATCAGAATACAAATCTGTCAAACTCTCTCTTTTTGAGGTTAAATACTGAGGATACAGACATAGAAGTATGAACGAGAAGAAGTGGCGTTACATTGGCGGTCACCTCTACAGACTGTCAGAGGTTTTTGACAGCGGCCGTGACACGGTACTTCTCGCTCGAACTCTGAAACAAGATCGCTGTGTTGTGATATCAAAGACGGACAGTGGACAATGGGCCGTCTATTGGAGAGCGAGGGTTGAAATCCCTGCCAAACAAGAGATACCATATACTACCGCATAGGCCTTCCGCACCCCTACACCTGCCAATCCCTCCCTCGCTCTCCTAGAAAGGATTTTTGAGTGACTCTGGTCTCTCTGAAAGCATTACCTTGAGAGGGATATCTGTCATGTCCAATGCAAAACTTAATGCTGCAAAGAGTGTAATACCATTAATACCAAAAAAGGGAGCTATAGGTCTCGGGAGTGGATCCACTGTGGCCATATTTGCTAAGGAGCTGGGCAGGCAAATCGCTGCAGGTGAGGTGGACGTGAGGGTGGTGCCAAGCTCATATCAGGCTTATCAGTTGGCGGTTGAGTATAAGATTCCCCTCACAAATCTGGATATCGACCCAATATTGTTGTTGACGGTGGATGGCGCGGATGAGGTGGACAAGGACCTGAATCTGACCAAGGGTGGGGGCGGAGCCCTATTTCAGGAGAAGGTTGTGGCTTCAGCATCAGAGAGATTAATCATTATTGTAGATGAATCCAAGCTTGTTGACTATCTCGCAACTCGGTATGATATACCAATCGAGGTACTTCCTTTTTCGTTAGGAGTAGTTCGGAGAAAGATAATAGACATGGGAATCACGCCCACCGTACGTGAGGCCCAGCGAAAGATGGGGCCTGTGGTTACCGACAATGGGAACTTCATCCTCGATCTCAAGTTCTCGGAACCAATCATGGATCCAGCCAAGGTTGCAGTTGACTTGAAGATGATACCAGGTGTCGTAGAAACTGGCTTGTTTGTTGGGATGACCGATGAAGTACATATTGGACTAGAGGATGGAAGTAGAATTCTGAAATAGAGTTTCATACGTCTTTGATTCTTCTTCCAGTATCGCAAAATCATAAAATCATGTTTAATTATATGCTATCATGATATGTGAAAGATCATATATTAACATCTAAATACTGTTTCGACCTATATAAAGAACGATAGATTCGCACTCCATTGTTCTGCTTTTTGACAGGGATTGTACAATTCTCATTTCCATTTTAGCATGTCATTTTCTTAGTATTTTCTTAGCTTCTATACTGATTGATTGTTAGATAGAATGGCCACTCTGACAATCAACGGCCACACAAAATCAAAGGAGAAATATAACTTGAATCCACGACTACTACTTATTGGCGGACCTACAACCCCTGGAGACGAACCATTCAGCTTTGGCGGACCTACAACCCCTGGAGACGAACCATTCAGCTTTGGCGGACCTACAACCCCTGGAGACGAACCATTCAGCTTTGGCGGACCTACAACCCCTGGAGACGAACCATTCAGCTTTGGCGGACCTACAAC